>JBGTDP010000141.1:0-3560 GCA_041748255.1 Thermosynechococcaceae cyanobacterium
TTGACCTGGGGCAAGTTTGCCACCTGATCCCGGAGCTGAGTCGTTTCTGCTGCTGGCTGGACAAAAACCGACACTTCTAGCTGCCCACCGACACGATTGAGTAGACTATCAACCTGCCAGGAAACCTGTAAGCTTAAGCCAAATAAAAACAACAAAATCGTCACGGTGCTGATTGCTGCCCAATTCATCCATCCCCCCCGGCGCAGCCCCAGCCAGGTCTCGTGCAGCAGATAATCAGCCTTGGTTAACCATTGTTTCATCGTCGCTACCGGGGGATTTTTTAAGTGATATCCCTGCTTACCCAATCAGCCGACCATCGAGCAGCCGGATCACCGGATGTTGAAAGGTTTGGATTAAATTGAGATTGTGGGTGGTGACTAAAACCGTCACCCCAAAGTCGTTGAGCTGATTCAAAATTTGGATGACCTGGTGTGCATTTTCTGTGTCTAAATTGCCGGTGGGTTCATCGGCCAGCAGTAAGCTAGGGGTGCCAACCACAGCCCGAGCAATACTGGCTCGCTGCTGCTCACCTCCAGAGAGTTCCCCTGGGAAGCGATCAGCTTTGTGTTGTAGCCCCACCAGCTTCAAAGTTGGCAGCAGGCGACGCTCAATTTCTGCTTTTGCCACTGCCTGCGATCGCAGGACCAGAGCAACATTCTCTGCCACCGTTCGCTGGGGAATTAGTTTGTAGTCTTGAAACACCACCCCCAAACGCCGCCGTAGTCCAGAGAGACGATTGCCTTTTAACTGACCCACTGGTAATTGGTCAACGATCACCTTCCCTGACTCAGCTCGTTCCTCACCGTAGATCAGCTTAAGTAAGGTAGATTTGCCGGAACCCGAAGGCCCGGTAATAAACAAGAAGTCTCCCTGCTTGACCTCCAGGTTGATATCTAGCAAGCTAAAGTTGGCCTGGGGGTAGGTTTTAGTAACCCCTTGGAGTTGAATGATCGGCACACCAGGATCAGGATTGGCCCTGGGTGATGAAGATTTTGGCACCTGAGGAGGATGGAGTTGCGGAAAGACTGGCGTCATAAGCAGATTCAAAGCAAATTCAAGTTGTCAGTCGGTCACGGGAACCTTAGCTTCCCATCATACAGGCTGCCTGATCTTAACTTGTAAGCCCTAAAATGCGGCGATGCCCTTAGGCTAGCTTCTTACTTTTTGTCATCCGGGTGATCAAGGCTCGCAGAGCAAAATGCGGTAAGGCGAGCATTCGCCGCCACCGCCAGGGTTCCTTGTAGAGTCGATAGACCCACTCCAAGTGATTCTCCCGCAGCCAGACTGGGGCCCGGAATTTTTGTCCAGTCCAAATATCAAAGCTGCCCCCCACCCCAATCCAGATCGCGTTGGGGCACAGGTGACGGTGTTGGGCAATCCAATACTCCTGGCGGGGAACCCCTAAGCCTACCAAAATCAATCTTGGAGCCAGGGTTTGAAGTTTTCGTTGCAGGGCGGCTTCTGTTTCTGAGGGATGGTAGCCATGCTCGGTACCGGCGATCCTCAGGGTAGGTAAGGATTGCTGCCATTTCTGGGCTGCTAGATCCGCCACCCTAGGGGCCCCACCATAAAAGAACACACCCCAATCTTCTTCGGTGGCAGCAGCTTGCAGAAGAGCCTCTGCTAACTCAATCCCAGGGCAGCGCTGGACCCGGTATCCGTGCAAGTTTAGATAGAGCACCACCCCGGCACCATCAGGAATAATTAAATCAGCGCCTTGAATAATTTTAGCCAGACCAGGATTAACCTCCGCCTGCATACTCATCTCAGCATTAAGCGTAACAACGTGGGTTCCTTGCCCTTGGGCTAAACGCCCCGTTAGCCAATCGGTATAGTCATCCAGAATATGGACGGGGGTTCCTAAAACTTGAAATTGACTCAGGGTTGCGGCCATGGTTTCTGTTTGCCACTTCATACCACTTAATAATTACTACAGAATCAACCCAAAGTAAATTCTTGATTCAATTTCAAACCTTCAGTTTTAGCGAAAAGCTTGCCAGACCTTACTGGGCGCTAAAAACCAGATCTAAACGCTTTTGCGAAGCTTGCAGGGCTTCTTTGGGAGATTTGTGTTGCAACAGGGTTGACTCCAGGGCTCGGCCAAGGTTTTCTGAAACTCGCGCATATCCAGCAAAAATCGGCCGCGATCGCGCTACTTTCATCTGATCAAGAAACACTTCCAGTGTCGGCTGTTCCTGTCGAAACTGACGATATTCAGAACTCTGGCGCGAAGATTGGTTTACCGGTAGATAGCCAGTTTGCAGCGCCCACTGGGTCTGAAATGCCTCACTTAAAACATACTCAGCAAAGCTAAAGGCCGCGCGCTCCCGCTCAGGATTAGTTTTAAAGATAAACAAATTTTCTCCGCCCAAGGCCGTGGCCTGCTTCTGAGCTTGGGGAATTGGCATTACTGCAAAATCTACTCCTGCTGCTTGCAGTTGTCCCAAGGTCCAGGGGCCGGAGATCTGCATTGCTAATTTGCCGGCTAGAAACTGATCTAATTCAAATCCCCGCTCCGGTTGTGATAATACCGCAGAACCATCCTGAATCAGGTTGAGCCACAGTTGAAGTGCGGCGATGATTTCTGGCTGGACAAGATTGAGTTGCCCTGGCCCTGCTGATGCCGCTGGGGCAATTTCCCCTCCAGCACTCCATAGAAACGGCAACCAGGTAAAAACAGTAAACTCTCCCTTGCCTAAGGAGAGCAAAATTCCATGCTGGTCAATCCGACCATCATCGTTAGTGTCGCGGGTTAAGGTTTGAGCTATCCGGCGTAACTCCTCCCAGGTTTGGGGCAGCTTCGTCACCCCTGCCGCCTTAAATAAACTAGGGCGATAAAAAATTCCCGGATTATTGGTTCCGAAGGGTACTGACCAGGTATGTCCGCCTAGCTGCATTGTTTCTAGCAGGGCCGGGTCGATTTGCTGGGCTACTGGGGAGGTAGCCAGCCACGTCTCTAGCGGTCGAATCGCATTGAGTTCTACCAATTGACCCGTAATCGTGGGGGTAAACCACAACAGATCAGGGGCAGCATTCCCGACCACCGCCGCCAGAATTTTGGGCATCTGTTGATCCGGTTGACCGACGTACAAAGAGTCAACTTGGATCGAAGGATGGGTTTGGTTGAACTGATCAACTAGCCTTTGCAATACCTCCCGGTTAGCAGGAGGATTTACACCTTGCCAGAAGCTAAGGTGAATTACCTCATCAGCCGTGTCTCGTGTTCCTACGCTACAGCCACTTAAGATTAGGAGGCTGAATAGCAGCGAGTAAATTAGAAATTTGTGCAGGGGATAAATAACCCGGCGGAGGCAGGCAAGAAGCATCGTCTGCAGTGGCGGCTCCAGGGAAAGCAAATGAACAAGTGGCATATTAATGGTGCTTTCTAGCCTACTATCATTTGAGTAGGAGTAGCGCACCCTGCTTGACTGACAAAAGTAGTGAAGTTTGAAACGAAAGCTAGAGGGGAAGCGGAGCTTGATTTAAGCTGAGAAGTTACCACACAAATCGGCAAGATCAATGGCTCCTACTTCCCGCCTCTATCATGCGCTGCACGATTA
>JBGTDP010000142.1:0-10924 GCA_041748255.1 Thermosynechococcaceae cyanobacterium
GGTGAGGAAGTTGCATCCTTCTAGGTAGGAGCTGGCTAACCCGTGGGTGTACCAGGAGCTGACGAAGGTGGTGCCGGTGAGCCATGACCCTAGCGCTAGGAAGGCGCAGGGAAAGAGCAACAGGCCGGACCAGCCGATAAAGACAAATCGGTCTCGCTTGAGCCAGTCGTCGAGGACGTCGAACCATCCTCGCGTTGGCTGTGTGCGTCCAACTGCTATGGTCATTGGAATAATCCTTCTTGCTTAAACTAAAAATTGCAAGGTTACGAGCTTTTTTAATCTTTGCTGCTAAGGATTCTTAGAATCATTAGCAGTATACCGAGGATAGGACTCAGATTCAGATTGAGATCTTGAACTTAAACTGACTAACCAGCCAGAGCCTCCTCTAATCTAAATATTAAAAGATTTTCAGGGGCAGGCATTTAATCAAAGGTCCATAAAAGGTTTGCTTTTATAGTCCGCAAACAGCTCTAAATCGCTCTAGGTCTAGCCTAAAAGCTTTTTGAGTCAATGACCAGCAAGCCAGAAAAATAATGAGAAGGCTCTCATTATCCAAGGGTTGAAACCAAATCTCTCCTCAAAACAGCCACTGAACCTCACTCAAGCCAGGGTCAGGCATGAGCTTGCTAGCATAAATTGCTTTGCGACAGGTAAGGCCTGACGATCGCAGCTAACAAAGATTGCGTAGCTTCTCTATTAAGATAAATAGCGGAAATCTTACGAAATATCAAGTTTTCGCTAGTTACTCTCAGAAAAAAGGCCCTGCGAAACCCAGCTTGGAGCTCTGGCTCCACCAGCTCTCACCGAGAGGACTGAGATTGCTTAACGTTGATTAACAAGTAGGTCTCCGGCTTGGATGGGAAGCACTTCTAAGGTGTCTAACTGGGCACAGTACTTTAGATCTTCATGGCGATCCAGCTTCAAGAGGCGCTTGCCATGGCTCGCTTCGTGCATTAGGGCGACGAGATCATCTTGGTACTGCTGATAAAGCGCGATCGCCGCGACCGTTTCATCGTTTCCGGCTAAATCTGCTAGAGCCATTTCTGTCGATAACAGAAGACTATGGGCGATCGCCCCGGCACAAACGGTGTCCTCCAAGGAATAGCTGCCTTCCCAGCCCGAGCCAACAATCCAAACTTGAGTGGGCTGTCGAGCCAGCAAAAACTGTACCACTGCTCTGCGGTTAACCAGGGCTGCGGCGAGAACTGTTTTTGCTGGGGCAACTTTTTCTAGGGCCCGGGTGCCATTGGTGGTACTCATAAAAATGCGACAGCCCTGAACCCGTTCTGGCGTGCAGTCAAAAGGAGAGTTGCCTAGGTCAAATCCAGCAACAGTTTGGCCGCCACGCTCTCCAATCCGAATCCGTTTCTCAGCCGGCCAGGCCTCACTGACTTGAACCAGTTGATCTAAATCACTAAAGGCTTGCACTGCCTCTGCCCCGGCAGCCAGGGCCGTGGCGATAGTTGTCGTTGCTCGCAGGACATCAACCGCAACGGCGCACTCTGGAACCGTATCGGTAGGGGTTAATTCAGGGGTGTGAAAAACAGACACTTTCATCGTTAATCAGCCTTGCCCCTGGTAGATGTAATAGGTCACCATCGGAATAACTGTGGCGGCAAGCAATAAACCAATCACCCAAATCGTCGCACTTTTGTCATCGGTTTCCTCAGCGGTTTTATAGGTACTTTCCGTTTTAACGATTTTGACTTCTGGGGGGCCAGGATCAGGACGTCCGGAGAGCACCGCTGTCAGGCGATCGCTGGCGTCTAGAAGAGCCTGATTATAGTTCCCCTTGCTAATCGGAATTCGCATTGTTTCATTGGTAACGCTCTCAGCAGTTTGATTGGGCATGATTTTTTTGACCTGATTCCCGGTGCGAATAGCAGTATTGTTAGTTTTGGTATCCAACAAGATTAAAGCTTGATTGGCTTGGGCCTCTGGCGTCGGAAACCATTTTTCAAAAATTTGTTTACTCAGGCTTTCAGGGGTCTCTCCGTAGTCTAAGCGCCGGAGGATGACCATTCGCACTTGATTACCGGTCTCTTTAGCCAAATCACTGAGGTCATCCTCTAGATCGCCTTTGTTAATCAAACTCAAGACATCTGCTTGATCAACCACCCAGGTAGACTGATCGGCCTTGAGATCAGGAATATCTTGAATGCCGATTGCCATCGCCGGTTGGGTAAGGGGAGTTACTAAAATCAGCAGTGCTAGTACCATCACCCAGTGCTGGACCAATCGTCTCCAGGCAAAAAGGGGGTTGAGGATCTGTCGCATGGTATTTATCCAAAAATCCAAAAACTGATGTTTTCAAAATACTATGGTTATAAAAACGATGGGGAATTTCTTCTGGCACTGCATTCCCTCAGTTGCTTTGGCGATGCTCACTGGTGCTTTCCCAGACTTTGACTTGAATACCAATTGTAAATTTTCAGCACAGGAGGCGAGATGCGAATTCTAATCATGGGAGGCACCCGGTTTGTTGGGGTTTACCTGACGCGAATTCTGGTTGAGCAAGGCCACGAGGTCGTGCTCTTTAACCGAGGAAATAAACCTGCTCCCGTAGCCGGAATCCAGCAGATCCATGGCGATCGCAAAGATGCTGCTCAACTCAAAGCAAAATTAGCCTCAGAGAAATTTGATGCCATCTTTGACAACAATGGTCGAGAACTCAAGGATAGCCAACCCCTGGCAGAAATCTTTCAAGAGCGGGTGCAACAATTTATCTACATGAGCTCGGCTGGAGTCTACCAAGCCTCAGACCAATTTCCCCACCGGGAGAGCGACCCCACCGACCCCCAAAGTCGTCACAGTGGCAAAGCCGATACAGAAGCTTATTTAGCCGCCCAGGAGCTGCCGTTTACGGCCATTCGGCCCACCTATATCTACGGTCCCCAGAACTATAACGACCTCGAAGCTTGGTTTTTTGATCGAATTGTTCGCGATCGCCCGGTGCCGATTCCGGGAAACGGGTTGCATCTAACCCAACTAGGTCATGTTCAGGATTTAGCCAGGGCAATGGTGGCCGTTTTAGGAAATGCTCAAGCCATCGGGCAGATTTATAACATCAGTGGCTATCGCTACGTCACTTTTGATGGTCTAGCCCGAGCCTGCGCCGAAGCAGCCGGTAAATCTGCCCAGCTAAAGCTGGTCCATTACGACCCTAAGCAGTTTGACTTTGGCAAGCGCAAGGCCTTTCCCCTGCGGACTCAGCACTTTTTTGCCTCGATCAACAAGGCCACGGCCCAACTGGATTGGCAGCCTAAGTTTGATCTCATTTCAGGTCTCCAGGACTCGTTCCAGCACGACTACTTGGCCTCAGGTCGAGATCAAGCTGAGATTGACTTTGCCACGGATGATCAAATCCTGCAATCAACTTAGGGCAACTTAAGGATCTTTACAGGATCAGCTAAAAGTTCAAAAGTAACGGTTCGGGATTACTCACGCCGAGCCGCAGCGCCTAAATGATCCCTGCCAGGTAGAGAATCATTAAGATGATTAAAATTGTGCCGATCCCCCCCAGGGGGAAGTATCCCCAACCTCGGCTATAGGGGTAGGCTGGGAAAGCAGCGATCGCCAGCAAAATCAGCCCAATGAGCAAAATGGATGTTAGAGACACTAAAAATTTCCCCCACTAATGATTTTTTGCCAGGCTCAAAACCTTCTCAGAAGCATAAGTCGCCTCAATTGCCGCCTAAACCCTTTAACTAAATTTTTATCGCTTTATTCAGCGAAGCAACATTGTCAGCCATAGAGGGCAAACTATAGACAGCGATTGAGGTTGCCATTCCTTACCAGGGCAAATTTAGATTTCTTAGCGGCAAGGGCCAGCCTTTAAATCTGGTATTTAGGTCTGGACAGTCGGGAACTAAACAAACAAAATTTGGTCTACAGTTAAACTCAACAGATATTTGAGCAGAATCGTAGGCCCCTTACCGGGTGGGCTGACTGACAAAATGGCACTTTACTACCCTAGAGATGTTTGATTATTGATTCGTGAAGGGTATCATGCCAGCAGTTTCAATTTGACAGCCAAAGCAGCTGTGTGAAACCTGGTTCATTCAAGTCCAATGTGTGGCGACTTAAGAAACTTTTATGAAAGCAATGATTTTGGCGGCTGGTAAAGGGACTCGGGTTCGGCCAATTACCTACATGACCCCTAAGCCCATGATCCAGATCATTCAAAAGCCAGTGATGGAGTTCTTAGTGGAGCTTCTGCGTCAGCATGGTTTTAATCAGATTATGGTTAATGTCAGTCATCTAGCCGATGTCATCGAAAACTATTTTCGAGACGGCCAACGGTTTGGGGTTGAGATCGGCTACTCCTTTGAGGGCAGGATTGTAGATGGCGAACTCGTTGGGGAAGCCATTGGATCTGCGGGTGGAATGCGACGAATTCAGGATTTTTCTCCTTTCTTTGATGACACTTTTGTGGTCATGTGTGGAGACGCTCTGATCGATTTAGACCTGACGGCAGCTTTGAAGTGGCACCGGGAAAAGGGCTCCATCGCCACTGTGATTATGAAATCAGTTCCCCAAGAGAGTGTCTCAAGTTACGGAGTTGTGGTCACCGATGAGTCCGGGCGGATCAAAGCTTTTCAGGAAAAACCTACCGTAGAAGAGGCACGCAGCACAAATATCAATACCGGCATTTATATTTTTGAGCCAGAAGTTCTCGAGTATATTCCTTCGGGTCAAGAGTATGACATTGGCAGTCAGTTATTTCCCAAATTGGTGGAGCTGGACCTGCCCTTTTACGGCCTGGTGATGGACTTTGAGTGGATCGACATTGGCAAGGTGCCTGACTATTGGCAAGCCATTCGCAGTGTGCTGCTCGGAGAGGTCAAGAATGTAGCAATTCCTGGGCGCGAAGCCATGCCAGGGGTTTATACCGGAGTCAATGTTTCGGTCAATTGGGATCAAGTTGAAATCCAAGGGCCGGTGTATATCGGTAGTATGTCCAGGATTGAAGATGGGGCGAAAATTATTGGTCCAGCTATGATTGGCCCCAACTGCTGGATCTGTAGCGGGGCCACCGTTGACAATAGCGTCATTTTTGAGCACTCTCGCCTGGGGCCGGGGGTGCGGTTAATTGACAAACTGGTTTATGGACGCTATTGCATTGACAAAACTGGGGCCACAATTGATGTCCGGGCAGCGGCATTAGACTGGCTGATTAATGACGCTCGCCAAGATACTAACTGGACAGATTCCAGAGATCAGCAGACATCAGTGAATATCCCCAATCTCAATCCCCAGGGAGAGGCTTCGCTGCCCTAGAAGTCTGGCCTAGAGAGTGGTTAGGGAGTTAGATAGGTGTAGCTTCTGAGGCTACATTCGTAGTTTTGCAGCAGGCGTTGGGACTCTTGGAGGCTTATTTGTTTTTCCTGTAGGGCATGCTCAGCCTGCTGGCGAATTTTCTCAATCAGATCTTCCGGTTTGTACTGGACATAGCCCAGCACTTCCTTCATGGTGTCACCCCGGACAACATGTTCAATTTGGTATCCTTTAGGACTTAGGCGAATATGCACAGCGTTGGTATCCCCAAACAGATTGTGCAGGTTTCCCATGATCTCCTGGTAGGCACCATTGAGGAACATTCCTAAATAATAGGGTTCCCCAGGCTGGAGAGAATGCAGTTCCAAAACTGACTTAACGTCTCGCAGGTCAATAAACTGGTCAATCTTGCCATCGCTATCGCAGGTTAAATCAGCTAAGATCCCCCGCTGGGTTGGTTCTTGATCCAGACGGTGAATCGGCATGATCGGGAACAACTGATCAATCGCCCAACTGTCGGGGGCCGACTGAAAAACCGAAAGATTGATGTAGTAAATAGAGGCCATGATCTGCTCAAGGTCTTCGAGATCGTCAGGGACGTACTCTTGCTGACGGGCGATCGCCAGAATTTTTTCACAACAGGCCCAAAAAAGCTGTTCTGCTTGGGCCCGCTCAGTTAAGCTCAAAACCCCAAAGCCGAACATACTAACTGCTTCATCTTTAAACTGAACCACATCATGGTAGGCTTCCTGGAAATTCTCTGGGGTAATAGATTCATAGGTTTCGGAAAGATTCCGGATCACCAAGGGAGCCTCTGACAAACCGACGGGCCGCTCAGACCGGACATTACTGGTGCCTAAAACATCAAAGATTAAAACAGATTGGTGAGACGCGATCGCCCGACCGCTCTCACTCACCAGGGTTGGCACCGGAATATTTCGCTCGCTACAGGCCTCTTTAATCGCTGCTACAACATCATTGGCATAGTTTTGCATGTTGTAGTTTTTTGAGGTGTGAAAGTTAGTTTTGGAGCCGTCATAGTCAACCCCCAAGCCCCCGCCAACATCCAGGTACTGCATATTGGCCCCTAACTTAAACAACTCCACGTAGATTTGTCCGGCTTCCCGCAGGGCATCTTTGATCACACTAATGGCTGAAATTTGCGAACCAACGTGAAAGTGAAGCAATTGCAGCGAGGTGAGCATCCCGGCAGCCTTGAGTTGCTCCACCGCGGTTAAAATCTCCGGCACGGTGAGCCCAAACTTGGCCCGATCCCCGGCGGAGGTGCCCCAGCGACCGATGCCCTTAGCACTGAGCTTCGCTCGCATCCCCAAAATCGGTTCAATGCCTAACTTGCGGCTGGCATCAATCACCAACTGGACTTCTTCGACTTGCTCGATCACGATAATTGGGGTTTGACCCAGCCGCTGGGCCAGAATTGCAGTCTCAATATATTCACGATCTTTGTAACCATTACAAATTACCAAAGCACCGGGGGTATCCAGGGTCGCCAGGGCAATCAGTAACTCGGGCTTCGAGCCAGCTTCCAGGCCAAACTGGTGGGGTCGGCCGAATTGAACCAAATCCTCGATTAGGTGGCGCTGTTGATTACATTTAACCGGAAACACCCCCCGGTAGGTCCCTGAATAGTTATACCGAGCAATCGCCTTTGAAAAGCAAGCGTTCAGACGCTCAATCCGGTCTTCCAAAATATCCGAGAATCGAATTAGCAGTGGCAGGCCAATATTGCGCAACTTCAGGGCAGTGACCAGCTCAAATAAGTCTAAAGAACCACCGCGATCGCCTTTGGGGGAGACCGTAACGTGTCCAGCCGCATTAATCGAAAAATAAGGCTCTCCCCACCCCTGAATTCGATAAAGCTTCTCACTCTCCTCAATGGTCCAGATAGAATCAACCCCCGGTTTCTTCGTAGCTAAGAGCGCCTCAGCAACCGTTTGCGCCCCCAACTTGGACGATTTTGTCAGCTCTGCATCCATGGACGTATTCCTCACCTGTGGCCACCGGTAGCCAGTTTATCTTAATCCCAAGCTCGGCAACCCCATCTAGGGGATTAACAGAGGGGCTGTTGCAATCCTAAAAAGCAGAAATGCTTTACAAACCGGGCGCTTTTGCTGAGCATAGAAAAGGATTGATCACCCCACAAGGAGAAATTATCAGTGGAACGCACCTTTTTAGCGATTAAACCAGACGGGGTTCAGCGCAAACTGATTGGTGAGATTATGCATCGATTTGAGGCCAAGGGCTTTAGTTTAGTCGGGCTGAAGTTAATCACCGTCCAACGCCAGCTAGCTGAGCAGCATTATCATGAGCACCAAGAGAAGCCGTTTTTTCAGGGTCTGGTGGAGTTTATTACCTCCGGCCCTGTAGTAGCAATGGTTTGGGAAGGCAAAGGGGTTGTAGCCGCCGCCCGCAAAATGATTGGAGCGACGAACCCCCTCAACTCAGAACCAGGAACCATCCGTGGGGACTACGGCGTGGATGTTGGCCGCAATATTATTCATGGCTCCGACGCGGTGGAAACCGCCCAGCGGGAAATCGAGTTGTGGTTCCAACCCGAGGAACTCAGTTCCTGGGAACCGACGCTGACCCAGTGGATCTATGAATAATTAGCAAGAATAATTAGCAATTCCAAGCGATCGCCAAGACCTAACGCTCTTCCATTTCTAGAACTTCTTCTAAAGGTTCCGATTCTAAAGCTTCTGGGGCTGATGGCTGCTCTATGAGCTCAGCATCCGGTGTTGCTGCCAAGGGCGGAGAAACCCGTTTTGAGAAGCCCCAAAGAAAGATCACGGCGATCGCGCTAATCATCGCCCACTCAGGCGGGACTAAATTCTCATCGAAGACCTTGAGTAAAAGTCGCAGGCCAACCAGAGCAACAGTGATGTAGCCAGCATCCTGGAGATGAATGTACTCCTTGAGCCAGCGAATAAACAACCCAGCCATAAACCGCAGGGCGATCACCCCAATAATCCCACCGGTAATTACCAGCCACCGCTCCTGGGAAATGGCGATTGCCGTGGTCACACTATCAAGGGAGAAAGCCAAGTCGGTAAAGGCGATAAGGGGAATTGCCTGCCATAGGGAATCAAACCGAGGGCCGTGGTGCACGTTGTCATCTTCGTCGGAGGTAAAATACTCAAAAGCCAGCCACAGGAGGTAGGCCGCTCCAATCAACTCAAATTGCCAAAACTGAATCACCCAGGTCGCCGACAGGATCAAAACAATCCGCAGGACAAAGGCCCCCACCAGACCAAAATTTAAAGCGCGGCGCTGCAGGGTGGGATTGTCTAATCCCTGGACCAAGGAAGCCAATGCGATCGCATTGTCCGCCGAGAGCACTGACTCTAGGGCCACCAGTACCGTCAGGACGAGGATGGCATCCAGCCCTATGTTAGGAAACACTTCCAAAACGCGATCTAACATTATCAGCTTTATAACAACGAATAGGGACACTCAGTGCCCACTTAATAAACCTAACGTTAAACCCTTGGAGTTTGCACCCTTCAAGCTTCAACCTGGAAATAATATTCCGCTGGGAATCAGCAATAGATCAGGTCAATTGAAACGAAAGCCGGGTCGGCGCTGATGATCACTGCACCGATTCTAGGGGCAAAATTGTAAAAGGCTATTTAGTTTTACTGCCTTTATTTTTCCATGACCTATCGCCTTCGCGTTGCAGATATACCCACGAGTGAACGGCCCCGGGAACGGCTGATCTCCCAGGGGGCTCGGTATTTAGGCACGGCTGAGCTGATTGCCATCTTACTGGGAACCGGTCAAGGGTCAGGCAAGCTATCTGCGGTGGGCCTAGGGCAGTACATGCTACAGCAACTTAGTCAGGATCAGCGGGACCCGCTCTCTGTACTGCAGGATATTAGTCCCCAAGAATTAATGAGGATTTCTGGGGTTGGCCCCGCTAAAGCAACCACGATTTTAGCTGCCTTAGAACTTGGGAAGCGGGTTTTCCAGACTCGTCCACCTGAAAAAACGGTGATAAACGATCCGGCCTTGGCAGCAGCAGCCCTGGGGGCAGATCTAATGGGGCAATCCCAAGAGCGCTTTGCAGTCTTACTTTTGGATATCAAACACCGTCTGTTGGGGACGCGCGTGATCACAATCGGGACTGCTACCGAAACAATTGCCCATCCTCGAGATATTTTCCGAGAGGTGATCCGTACTGGGGCAACGCGGGCGATCGTTGCTCATAACCATCCCTCTGGAAATGTTGCTCCCAGTCCTGAAGATATTGACTTGACCCAACAACTCCTGGCTGGGGCACAACTACTGGGCATTCCCCTCCTCGATCACCTGATCTTGGGCAACGGTGACTACCACAGCCTTCGGCAATCAACCAATTTATGGCAAACCTACCCCCAAGAAGACTCATAAACTCAATTGATGCTGGGAACTAGCCTATGCTAAAGTAATACCCCCAAGGGCGATTAGCACAGTGGTAGCGCACTTCCTTCACACGGAAGGGGTCACTGGTTCGAGTCCAGTATCGCCCATAGGTTTCAGAGAGTTGGTAAAAGCTTCCGGCCCAAACCTGGGCCAATCAGACAATTCCTTGATTTCCTGCGGTTTCAAATCGCAAAATTCTAAACGCCTTCTGCACCTGAGTTTCGCAAGTATCATCGGCAGATCTTTGTTGCAGTAACACTGTAGTGAGTTAATATTAAAGTTCACTGTGGCACGCCATAGGGTTAATTATTAGGACAGTAGTTATGTCCACATCTAAGCAACAGCGCAAAGGGTCCCAGGACGCTCCTATAAGTTCCCGTGAGCAGAGAACCGCCGCTCCCTTCAGCCTTAATTCAGCTGAGGGCAAAGCCTTTCAGCGGATGAAGGATGTTGACAAACCTACTCAGTGGACAACCCATGGTGAGATAGGGGAGGAAATTGACCTAGACGCGATCAATAAGCAATTAAGAGAGCGTGGCTACAAGATCCAGGTATGAATTCCAGACTCACAAGGATCTTGAGGGGAAAGATTTACCATTGCTACCAGCAGAGTTGAGAAAGAATTTCTGGCAGCTGTATAAGCCAATATTGCAGATAGACCCTTCAAAATGTAAGGGCCTTTCTAGTCATAACCTGAAAGGCCTTTTAGCTGGTTATCATGCCCTGGACATTGAGTGGGAAGGTGACCCCAACGCCTACCGATTGGTCTATCGGATTTCTAACAAGCCAGCTCCCAGACGGGTCAGGGTTTTCAGCTTTGACAGACATGATCCCGCTTATGACAAGGCCCAGATTAGGGCTGAGAAAAAATGCTGGCCCAAAGCAGATCGACGCTGGCAATTTTTTTCGTGCGGAGACTTTTAACCAGTTCTTTGCTCGATCGCCATTTCCATGACTTTGGCAAGCTTCTCTTTCTCAGCTTTGTTGGTCTAGCTGTTCCGAGCTTGGACTTGTAGCGGAAGTGCGTACCGAATAGTTGCTCGTCTTTGACCGCTCAAGGGACTTATTTCTGCTCCTATGGGTAGAGCTTGCCTCTGTTTTAGAAGCAACTGCTCTGGCCTCAAAGTATTAAAATTTTCAAAGTACCTTGGCTATTTTATGACTGACGCACCCGTCGCTCGGATTCGTAATTTCTCGATTATTGCCCATATTGACCACGGCAAGT
>JBGTDP010000143.1:0-19444 GCA_041748255.1 Thermosynechococcaceae cyanobacterium
GCCAACCGAGGTGCGGCCCTTTTATGCCTTTCCAGCCAAGATTGAATTAGGGGATCAGTCCTTGATCTCTAACGGTAAGCAGCTGCCTTTACAATCTGGAATGGCGGTCAATGCCAGTATCAAAGTCCGCAAGCGCACGGTCATGAGCTTGTTCACCAGCTTGTTTGATGACAAAGTTAAAAGCTTGGAGTCAGTGCGATAGCTAGCCCTTAGATGCATTGAGTCATTATTTGTCCAAAGCAAAAAGCTTTCAAGCAAACACCACCGTCCGATTGCCGTAAACCAAAACTCGATTTTGCAGGTGCAGGCGCACGGCTCGGGCCAGGACAACCCGTTCTAAATCTTTGCCTTTGCGAATCAAGTCAGCCGTAGCATCTCGATGACTCACCCGCGCAACATCCTGTTCAATAATCGGTCCTTGATCTAAATCGGCGGTGACATAGTGAGCGGTAGCTCCAATAATTTTTACCCCCCGCTCAGAGGCGCGCTGGTAAGGGTTCGCCCCGGCAAAGGCGGGCAGAAAAGAGTGATGAATATTGATAATTTGGGGAAACTGAGCAATAAACTCGGGACGCAGGATCTGCATGTACTTGGCCAGAACTACTAGATCAATTTGGTATTCCTGCAGAAGCGTCAACTGTTTAGTTTCCTGGGCAGATTTAGTCTCTGGAGTGATTGGGAGATAGTGATAGTCAATGCCAAACTGTTCGGCGATGGTCTTCGACCGGCCTTCAGCCATCGCTTGCAGGTCTAGATGGTTGCTAATGATTAACGGAATTGACACGGCTAATTCTCCGGCCCGCTGCCGCCAGAGTAGATCCTGGAGGCAATGATCTTGGCGACTGACCCAAATTGCCAGCCGGGGCACGGTGTCAGAAAAGTGCAATTGCCAGGTGGCCTCAAGGGGGCGGGCAATGGCCTCAAAAGCCAGCGGAATCACGTCTCGAGGAAGCTGGAACCCTGCTAGTTGCCATTCAATCCGGCTGAGGAATAAACCGGCAGCAAAGTCAGTGTGCTGATCGGCATGGACAATATTGCCACCATTGGCATAGATAAAGTTGGCGAGCTTAGCGACTAACCCTTTTTGGTCAGGACAGGAGATCAGCAGAATGGCAGTAGCAGGCATTATGCTCCCAATCGCAAGGCGCTAATCGACATCTGGCAGGGGCTGACTGGGCTGATTGGACTGACTTTGCCACTCTGCCAAGGGGCGGCGAACCGCACTTTCAAAGGCCGTAGGCACCAGCTGTACGTTTAGCTGGGAGGCCTTAGCAGCAGGATCAACCAGGGCATAAATAGCGCTTTGGTTAAAGTTTACTTTTCCCAGAACCAGTTGATGACGGCTGCGATCGCGCAGGGTTACCGTCACCGTTGCTAGGGGTTGCCCAAAGCCAAACTCTTGGCGGCGAGTCGCTGGTATGGTCAGGGACTGCTCAACGGTACTGGTGGCTAGCAGATTGACTAAGTAGGCGACGGCGGTTTCGCTGGCCAAGGCTGGCAGCGGCTGTTGCATTTTCCAGCTTGAAAGAGTGGCAGCGGGGAGCTGGGGAACCCCTTTGGAGACTTCCACAGTCGGAGAGGCCAGCCCTGGTTCAATTCGCTCAAACACCAGGATCTGCTTCGGGGTTGTAATCTTCAGGGTTTGAACCTGATCTTCTTGAAAAGAAAAAATAGACGGCTGAGTTGGGGCTTCAGAGGGGTCAGATCTGTGGGTTTCAAGGGAGTAAACCACTCCTCCCAGGGTCAGGGCGGCCAGTAATAAAGTCAGTGTGCTTAGCTGTAATTTCATCAAATTAATTTGCCCCGACTAGCGTCGTCGCCACCAAAAAATGCCCGCGGTGCCAAAGGCAGCCAGGGGCAAAAAGCCCAGAGCAATTAAGCTCACTAGTCTGCTGGTTTGAGGCGTCAAGTCTAAGCGGCGATTAACTGCCTCCTTAGGACGAATGGCCATCGCCAGATCACTACGATTGCTCAACCAGGTAATGGCATTGAGCATCATTTCACCATTGAGTCCTTTACTAATTAAGCCATTGGTGGCAAAGTCAGAGTCGCCGATCACCACCAGGCGGGTTTCTGCTCTTACTGCCGGGTTGGGCTGGGTTTGATTGGGGCGGATAATTGCCACCCCCAGGGTTAAAGGTCCCTTGCGATCGCGGGCTGGATCAAACTGCAATTGGGCGCTATCGGGATTGCTCTCCGCCCAGCTTTGATCGCCGGTGAACAGCAGCGGGCTAATTTCAAAGGTCTGGCTGGGTTGACTATCAACCGCTTGGGCCAGAGGAAAAAAAGAAACCGCCTCCGGGGCAAAGTCTTTGGTAATTGGATGTTGACCATAGCGAGTCACCAATGGAACTGCCGGTCCCAGCCCCACCAGTTGTCCAGATCCAGAGGCATCAACGATCAAGCGATTGTCCAGTTTGATGCCCCAATCTTGCAGCAGTGGCTCCAATCCTGACTTGGTTTCTGGGTCCAGCATCAACATCAGGCTCCCCCCCTGTTGAAGATACTGGCGCAGCAGCTTGATCTCAACATCCAAAAACGGCTGCTTGGCCCCGGCCACTACAATCGCATTGGCATCCTTTGGAATTTGCCGCTCCTGGATCAGATTCAGGGGTTGGGGCAGAAGGCTCTCTGCCTTGAGGGATTTCAAAGCCTCTGACAAGCTCCCCTGGCCTCCTGTTAAGGGCAATTCTCCGTGGCCTTGGATAAAGTAGACCTGGGAGCGGCGATCGCTAGTCACCCGTTGAATAGCTGGGGTTAGATTTGCCTCCGCAAAAGTTGCTTCTAAGGGCTCAACCCGTTTGCCCGACTCCAGAAACACATCCCCTGGATTTTTAGCTCCGTAGCGCTGGGCCAGACCTGGATGGGCTTGAGGATCAATAAATTCAAACCGGAATAGACCCTTGCCTTGGCGCTGATAGGACTCTAACAAAGTCCGCGTCGCTGGTTGCGGTTCAGTTTCAAATAGAACCACTTTCACCGGCTGCTTTAAGGTCTTTAAGACCTGTTGCGACTGCGGCGCCAAAAAGAAGAACCGCTGCTCTGTTAAGTCAATTCGGGTTGAATAACGCACCCCCAAGACATTGATCAAGCCAATCAGCACTAGAAAGGCCAGGGTAGAGATCACAGCATTGGTGCCAACCTGGGTCGAGCGTCGGCCCCAAAACCCCTTGCTGACAATATCCGTCAAGGAAAATCCCAGGCTAAGCACAACCAGACCTGTAATCAACAGCCCCAGGGGCAAAAGTCCCCAGGTCCCAGAGATAATCCCAGCAGATAGGCCGACAACAATTAAGAGCGGTCCCAACCAGAAAACATACTTTAAGCTTGCTTTTAAGTTGCCAGTCATAATCTTCAAGAGACTTGAGCCGATGCCAGATGTCTTTAATTTCATTGCCAGCTTAGTCCAACTCAAGAGCGCTGGAATCGCAAGGCATCAATCGATAGGGCGGTCAGAAATAAACCAGAGAGGATGTAACTGGCAAATAAAACCAGGCCCTGGGTATCCACTACCCCTTGAATCAAAGTGGTGTAGTGCTTGAGTAAGGAGAGGTGATTGAGGATTTCTCCCACCGGACCACCAATATTTTGACCGAGTAAATCTAAAACCCAGAGGATCAAAATCAAGGCAAAGGTTAAAATTGTCGCCAGAATCGAACTCTCAGTCAAAGAGGACATCAACAGCCCCAAGGACAAAATTGCCGCCGCCAAGAGAATTAAGCCGCCATGGCCAACGAGCATCACCCAGGGTTGAAAAGGCGGATTAGCAGCATTAAAGGTCAGGGTTTCATAGATCAACAGGGGCAAAACCAAGGTAACAAAAAAAGTCAGCACCCCTAAAAACTTGCCCAAGGCCACAACCCAATTCGTAATCGGGGAGGTGGCAAGTAATTCTAAGGTTCCGCGCTTACGTTCCTCTGCATAAAGCCCCATGGATAGGATGGGCAAAATCACCAGAGCCAAGGAACCCATCACGCCTAAGAAATTTTGCAAGACCGCCAGGGGCACATCAATCGGCGGGGGCGTGGCGCCAATGGCTTGGGTTTGCAAATCTACTTGAGCTGCTTCTTGCAGGGTACTCTGGAGAATTAAGACAAAAAAGAACCCGGCTAGAAGCCAAAAAACCCCGGCAATCACAAAGGGCAGCGGCGAAGCAAAATAGGTTTGCAACTCCTTGCGGTAGATGGCAATTAAATTGCCTAGTACAATTTTCATTGACCTACTTCATTCTCTGAGGGCTTGCCTGAGTTTACCTTGGCGGTATCGGCACCCACTGGATCAGGAATCCCTTCCTCGGTGGTCAGCTTCAAGAAAATATCTTCTAGACTGGCCTTGGCAGAGCGCATTTCATAAAGTCCCAACCCTGCTTCTGCCAGGGTGGCCGTCAGTTCTCGGCCCAGTTCTAGTCCTGGTTTCGTTAAGACACGAATCCGCAGATGATTCGGGGGCAAGTGATTGGAGTTCACCCGTTCAACTTTTTGAATTCCCGGCAAATACTGCAACCGTTGTTGAATCTCTTCAAAAGACCCCTCTACCTCTAACTCGTAACCAGGGTCGCCGGTGAGCTGGGCCATTAATTCATCGATCGCCCCGGTGGTGATCACCTGGCCTTGATGGATAATTGCCACCCGATTGCAGGTCATACTGACCTCCGGCAGAATATGGGTTGACAACAGAACCGTATGACTTCCAGCTAGATCTTTAATCAGGGTCCGCATCTCAATAATTTGCCGAGGATCAAGGCCAATGGTTGGCTCATCCAGAATAATCACTGGGGGCCGGTGAACAATCGCCTGGGCAATGCCAACTCGCTGTTGAAACCCTTTAGAGAGCTTGCAGATCAAGACCCGCCGCTGTTCCACTAAGCTGCACCGCTGCAAAGCCTCCTGAACTTGCTTCGGGCGATCGCCGGCACAGACACCTTTAATCCGGGCCACAAACGTCAAGAACCCCTCAACGCTCATATTGGCGTAAAGCGGCGGCGTTTCTGGCAGATAGCCAATCCGTTGGCGGACAGCCATGGGATGGGCATGAACCTCATAACCGGCAACCTGAGCTAAACCACGGGTTGCTGGCAAATATCCAGCCAGAATTCGCATCGTTGTCGTTTTACCGGCCCCATTCGGCCCCAGCAGCCCCAAAATTTCACCTGATTCAACCTTAAAGGTGACATCCTGGAGAGCTGTTGTTGAGCCAAAGACCTTCTGCAGGTGCTCAACGTTAATCATTTTGGTTTGAGATTCCAAGCGATTTCAGGTTTTCTACGTTGATAAGAAAAGAATCATACAACAATCACTCCTCACCTCAAATCTTCCGTCTCTAGCAGCAGGAAAGTTTCCAGGTTCTTAAACCTGTGCATTAAACGTACTAGTTCTCCAGAATACAAAAAACTGGGGACACAAGGGAAATTTAAGCTCGGCGACCCATAACAATCCAGCTTACTTTTCCCTAAGTTTCTAGAAAAAATCCGCACTAAACCCTGCCCAGCATGATTCCTGGCAACTCCCCAAAGAAACTTCAGAAAAGCCCCATTCAAGGATAGTCCCTGGTGAAAGACCTGTAATCCACCAGCCCTCTAGCTGATCATCGGCAATGCCGCCCGCCCATAAAAATTCTCAGAGGAGGTATTTGTAGGAGGCCGTTCATACCCAGCCGTTGACCGATGAAGAAGACAGATCTGGGCTGATCCGGTTAGACCAACCTGAGTTGTATTGTTCCTTTAAAGCTTTTTTGGGGAACAATATTTTCAGAGGGGCAAGAGATGCACTTTTTTAGGGTGAGAAATGGATCTGATTGGGGTGGGGGGAGATGTGCTTAGGCAATGTGGTCTAAGGCTTTCTTAGCAATAGCGCCAAGCCAAAGGGGTGCTATTGATTTTATCTTGCGACTATAGTTGTGTATAACATTGTGTCCCGACGGACAACTAAAACTTGTTATGGAAGAACCAGCACAGACGACGGCTGAAGCCAGAAATGGCCATCTCAGTGCACTTGGATCTTCACCCCTGCAGGTACTCCCTGATCAAGGGGAACAGGCCTTGGCCGACTTTTTTGATCACGGTGCCATTGGCCTGCACTGGGTGGGGCCCGATGGAATCATTTTGGGAGCAAATCAGACTGAGTTAGACCTGCTGGGCTACTGCCGCGATGAATATATCGGCTTCCCCCTGACCAAATTCCATGCTGATTTAGCAGTGGGTGAGGAGATTCGCCAATGCCTGACGGCAAGAGTGCCCCTCCAGGACTATGAGGCCAGACTGATGGCCAAGGATGGCTCGATCCGGCATGTGCTGATCAACGCCAATGGCTATTGGCAGCAGGGACAGTTCATTTATAGCCGTTGTTTTACCCGTGATATCACAGACTATAAGCAAGTAGAAGCGCAACTACAGACCAGTGAAGAACGGTATCGGGTTTTGTACGAACAAAATCCAGCCATGTACTTCACTGTTGATGCCCAAGGAACGGTTGTTTCGGTCAATCAGTATGGGGCGGCTAGGCTGGGGTATCAAGTCGAAGCATTGATTGGGCAACCGGTGCTGGATATTTTCTATGAAGCTGATCAAGCCGCCGTCTCAGCCAAATTTAACGCCTGCCTGAGAAACCCAGGGCAGGTTGTCGAGTGGGAATTTCGCAAGGTCTGTAAAGATGGCAGCATCCTCTGGGTGCAAGAAATTATCCGGCCGATCCTCCAGGCTGATGGCAGCTTGGTGGTGCTGATTTTATGTAAAGACATTAGCGATCGCAAGCAGGCAGAGGCCTCATTGCAACAGGCCTGGAGCGACCTCGAAACCATCGTTCAAGAACGCACCCAAGCCCTAGCAACGGCAAATCTGGCCCTAAGCACTGAAATTTCTCAACGGCAACAGACCGAGCAAGACCTAGAGCAGTCCCTTAACCTATTACAGGCAACCTTAGAGTCAACTGCCGATGGGATTGTGGTCGTGGGCGATCACGAAAAAATCTTGGTCTGGAATCAAAAGTTTCTAGAGATGTGGCAGGTACCACCAGCAGTGATTACCTCCCGCCAGGACCAACAATTGGTTGCCTTTCTCCAAGCCCAGGTGCAACAGCCGGAGCAATTTCTGGCCCAGGTGACAGACTCCTATCGACACCCCGAGCGCGAGGGGTCGAGCATTTTTGAACTAAAGAATGGCCAATTTTTTGAGCGCTACGTGCATCCCTACGTTGCTGGGGGCAAGGTTAGTGGAGCCGTGATCAGTTACCGAGATATCACCGCCCGCAAAAACCTGGAGGTCCAACTGCGCCACGAGGCCCTCCACGACTGCCTCACAGGGCTGCCAAATCGAGCCCTGTTTATGAATCGGCTTGAGCATGGGCTGCACTTGGCAAGCCGCCGCCAGGACTTTGCCTTTGCGGTTTTATTTTTGGATTTAGATCGGTTTAAGGTGATCAATGACAGCCTCGGGCACTTGCTCGGGGATCAACTACTGATCGCCATTGCCCAGCGGTTAAAGGCTCCCCTCCGTTTGGGGGATACGATTGCCCGCTTAGGGGGAGATGAATTTGCTATCCTACTGGAGGGAATTTCTGATGTCAGTGAGGCTAGGGAAATCGCTGAGCGGCTTCAACAGGCCCTAAGGGCTCCCTTGAGGCTAAACGGGCAGCGGGTGTTCACAACCGCCAGCATTGGGATCACCCTTTCAGGAAATCCCCAGGACGACGCCGAGAGTCTGCTGCGCAATGCCGACATTGCCATGTACCGGGCTAAGTCCTTAGGGCAGGCCCGCCATGAAGTCTTTCAGCCAGAGATGCATGCGCAGTCCTTAGCGCTGCTGCATTTAGAGACAGACCTCCGCCAAGGGATTGAGCGCCAAGAATTTCAGCTGCACTATCAACCGATTATCTGCCTGCACCAGGGGACTGTGGTTGGATTTGAAGCCCTGCTCCGCTGGCAGCACCCCGTTCGGGGTCTGGTTTCTCCAGTCGAGTTTATCCCCCTAGCAGAGGAAACCGGCTTGATTGTGCCCATTGGGGCCGGAGTGATTCAACAAGCCTGTCAGCAGCTACGGGCCTGGCAAACTGAGTTTGTCGCCGATCCACCGCTGACGGTCAGTGTTAATCTCTCTAGTCAAGAATTTCTGCAACCGGGGCTGCTGGAGCAGCTCCGGCAAGCCCTTCAGGCGAGCCACTTGCCCTCTGGCAGCCTCAAGCTAGAAATTACCGAGACAGCCCTGATGGAAAATGCTGAGTTTGCCACTCAGTTGCTGGAAAAAATTCAAGCCCTGGGAATTCAACTCCATGTGGATGATTTTGGCACCGGTTATTCTTCTTTGAGCTATCTCCAGCGGCTACCGGTCAATTGCCTTAAGATTGACCACTCCTTTGTCAGCCGGATGAATTTGACCAGTGAGAATACCGCCATCGTCGAGACAATCATCACCCTGGCCCATAATCTCGGTCTCTTGGTCATCGCGGAAGGGATTGAAACGAAGACTCAACTGGCCCAACTCAAAGCCTTGGGCTGTAACTACGGGCAGGGACACTTGTTTGCCCCGGCCCTAGAAAGTCAAGGGGTAACGAAATTGATTGCCCAAAGGTCTCGCTGGTAGGGTGAGAACCGCTTAGGTTCGGCTGAATCGATTAAGCTGAATTTGAGCAGGAGTTGCTGCAGCCTGCGGGTGACTGAAGGGGCCATGAACGAGGAATCAACTGGAAAAACCATTGTGGCGATCGCTACGGCGATTGTGCCCCAACAGGGCAGCATTGGGGTCGTGCGGCTTTCGGGTCCAGAGGCAGTTGCGATCGCCCAAACGCTATTCCAGGCACCGGGCACCCAAGGGTGGGAGAGCCACCGAATTCTCTACGGCCATGTTCGCCATCCCCAGACCCAGGAACTTGTGGATGAAGCTCTGTTACTGCTGATGCTCGCCCCCCGCTCCTACACCCGTGAAGATGTGGTCGAGTTTCACTGTCACGGGGGGATGATTGCTGTTCAGCAGGTTCTACAGCTTTGCCTGGAACAGGGAGCCCACCTGGCCCAACCGGGGGAATTTACCCTGCGGGCCTTTTTAAATGGCCGCCTGGATCTAACTCAGGCTGAAGGTGTGGCTGACTTGGTGGGGGCTCGTTCGCCTCAATCAGCCCAAGCAGCATTGGCCGGACTTCAGGGCAAGCTAGCCCAGCCAATCCGGCAACTGCGAGCCACCTGTCTAGACCTGTTGGCAGAAATCGAAGCCCGAATTGATTTTGAGGAAGACTTGCCTCCCCTAGATGAGGCTGAAATTCAGGCTCAAGTGCAACAGGTCTCTCTGGCCGTGGAGCGGATTCTCAGCACTGCCGATCAGGGGGAGCTGCTGCGATCTGGGATTAAAGTCGCGATCCTGGGGCAGCCCAACGTCGGTAAATCCAGCTTGTTAAATGCCTGGAGTCGCAGCGATCGGGCCATTGTCACTGAGCTGCCGGGGACCACCCGCGATGTCGTCGAGTCCAATTTGGTGGTGCAGGGCATTCCGGTCCAGGTTCTAGATACAGCGGGGATTCGAGCCACCGAAGATCCGGTAGAAAAGTTAGGAGTGGCCCGCTCCCGGTCTATGGCTCTAGCCGCAGATTTAGTCCTGCTGATGATTGATGCCCAGGCTGGTTGGACGGAAATGGACCAAGCCCTCTATGAAAGTCTTCAGGATCAACCACTAATTCTGGTGATTAACAAGATAGATTTAGCCCCAGTTGATTCTGTCGCCTATCCAAAGGAAATTTCTCAGGTTGTCCCTGCGATCGCCGCTCAACACCAGGGAATCGAAGCCCTGGAGCAAGCCATTTTAGCAACGGTGCAAACCGGACTCCAGGCCGGGGATCTGGCCCTGGCAATCAATCAGCGCCAGGCTGCAGCTCTGACTCGCGCTAAAGCTGCTTTGCAGCAGGTGCAGTTAACGATGCAAGAGCAACTTCCCCTAGATTTTTGGACCATTGACCTGCGCAGTGCAATTCAAGCTTTGGGAGAAATCACCGGAGAGGAAGTCACCGAGTCGGTTCTGGACCAGATCTTTAGCCGCTTTTGTATTGGTAAGTAGCGAGGGAGGTTTCTTATCCTTTTCCTAACCCAATCAGGTTATAAAGGGGTTGGCCAGAATCTTGAGTTCATACTGGCGGTGGTTTAGTTATTTTGCTGGTTGTTGCAATCATCATTCAATGAAACCGTTTGCTGTTGTCTCCAAGGACTGCCAGCGCTATGTATAGCATCCTGGCTGGATCCTTAAGCATAGAGAGACTGACCATTCCCATTCGGGGGCTGCCCTCCGCCCTCCAAGGGTTGAAGCTAGTTCATCTAACAGACTTTCACTTCGACGGCCTGCGGCTCTCGGAAGCGCTGCTGCACCAAGCGATCGCTGCTAGCAATGCGGCTGAACCCGATCTGGTTTTTCTCACCGGAGATTATGTCACAGATGACCCTAACCCGATTTTTAATCTAGCCCGGCATCTAAAGCAGTTGCAAAGCAGCAGGGGGATTTACGCAGTTTTGGGCAACCACGACCTTTGCCACCGGGAATCCCAGGCAAAGGTAACAGCGGCGCTAACGGGGGTTGATATTCAGGTTTTATGGGATGAAGTTGTTTATCCTTTCGGTTCAGATCTTGCCCTAGTCGGATTACGGGACTTTTGGTGTCACTCCTTTAATCCCGCTCCGGTCATGGCTCAGCTCTCCCCAGATATCCCCCGGATTGTGCTTTCTCACAATCCCGACAGTGCCGAAGTCTTGCAGAAATGGCGAGTGGATTTGCAACTATCAGGTCATACCCACGGCGGACAGGTGGTGATTCCAGGGCTGGGTCCTGTGGCGGGTCAGATCAAACAAATCAGGCGGAAACTTCCAAAACCCTGGCAAAAGCCATTCCTACGCTTAACCCAAGGATGCGATAAGGTCGTGCGTCACTGGGAATGGGCTTCGGGATTACACAGCATTGGCAATAATCTTTTGTATACCAATCGGGGGTTGGGAACCTTTCTACCGGGGCGGTTGTTCTGTCCGCCAGAAGTGACTGTGATTACCCTGGTTTAATTGCCCCCAACACTGGTTACAGCGTTATGATCTAAGTATTGCGAAATGTAAATCACCTGATGATCGCTGGGGCGGGCAAGAAGACTAACCGAGTCATAATAATTGGGGCCGGGATTGGCGGCCTGACAGCGGCAGCCCTGCTAGCCCATCGCGGCTACTCAGTGCTGGTTTTGGATCAAGCCTGGGTGCCGGGGGGATGTGCTTCGACCTTTAAGCGGCGGGGGTTTACCTTTGATGTTGGCGCTACTCAGGTGGCGGGCTTGGAACCAGGGGGAATTCATCAGCGCATCTTTTCAGAACTGGCGCTTGAACTGCCAGCAGCAATTCCCTGTGATCCAGCCTGTGCGGTGTATTTACCCGATGAAACAGCGCCGATCTCTGTTTGGCGAGATTCACAAAAATGGCAGGCAGAACGGCAGCAGCAATTCCCTGGCAGCGATCGCTTTTGGCAATTGCTCACAGATTTATTTCAGGCCAGTTGGGCCTTTCAGTCCCGAAATCCGGTTTTGCCCCCCCGCAATCTCTGGGATCTGTGGCAACTGACTCAGGCTGTGCGTCCTGACACCTTGATCACTTTACCTCATACCTTTTCAACTGTTGGGGATCTGCTCCAAGCCTATGGCCTGACAGAGAATGATCGCCTCAAAACGTTTTTGGATCTGCAACTCAAGCTTTATTCCCAGGTGAATGCTGCGGAAACTGCTTTACTCTATGCCGCCACTGCCTTGAGTGTTTCCCAAACCCCCCAAGGGCTTTATCATCTCCAGGGCAGTATGCAGGTACTGAGCGATCGCCTGGTGAGGGGCTTGAAGCGGGATGGAGGAGATTTGTTAATGGGTCATCGGGTGGAGCAAATTCTGGTGGAGAAAGGCCAGGCTAAGGGGGTTGTGGTTCGCAACCCAAAAACCGGGGCGACCTGGACAGAACCCGCTGATCAAGTGGTGGCCAATCTCCCGATCCAAAATCTGGTGAAACTCCTCGGAGACCAAGTTCCTCAGGGCTATCAGCAACGAGCTGAGAAACTCCCCCCTGCCTCTGGAGCCTTTGTGATTTATCTGGGGGTTGACCGCCAGGCAATTCCCCCAGGGTGCCCGTTGCATCTCCAGTTTCTCTATGACTACGCCGGTCCAATTGCCGAGAATAATTCTTTATTTGTCTCCGTCAGCCATCCAGGGGATGGTCGCGCCCCCCAGGGACAGGCAACGATTATTGCCTCTTCGTTTACTGATCCGAGGATTTGGTGGCAATGTCCTGATTATCAGGCTCTGAAACGTCAGTATACAGAAACCGCGATCGCCCGCCTAGGCGGTTTCTTTGACCTTCAAGGAACGATTCTTCACCAAGAAGCTGCCACCCCCAGAACCTTTGCTCACTTCACCGCCCGCGATCGCGGTGCCGTTGGCGGAGTGGGACAGCGCGTTTCTACCTTTGGTCCGTTTGGGATTGCCAACCGGACGCCAATCAAGCATCTCTGGCTGGTGGGAGACTCCACCCATCCAGGGGAAGGCACCGCTGGGGTCAGCTACTCAGCCCTGACGGCTGTACGTCAGATTGAGGCAAGGGGTTGAAGCCTACTGGCTCAGGGTGATGGGCTGAATCCCGGCGACAAACGGTTTCACCCGGCCAATCACCCGACTGTGGTTGTATCCCAAGTTGAGAAGGTTTCTTAAGCAAGCCTCAGCCTGTTGCTGGGGAACTGCAGCTAACAACCCCCCAGAAGTTTGCGGGTCAAACAGGATCGGGAATAAGGGGTGATTCTGGCTAGAACTCAAGTTCTGGATCAAACGACTCGCGCGCAGGTTCTGGGGCTGGAGAGAACTGGCAATGCCCTTTTGCAGGGTCTCCAAAGCCCCCGCCAAGATGGGAATAGTAGCTAAATCAACTTCCACGGAAACGCCAGAGGCTTGCACCATTTCCCCTAAATGGCCCAGCAAGCCAAACCCGGTGATATCCGTGCAGGCGGTGGTCTGGTGAGCCAAGAAACAAGTGGCAGCGGCTTGATTGGTGAGCAACATTGATTCAATCGCCTGATCAATCCAATTGCCTTTAGCCTGGAGGCGCATCTGGGCTGCAAACAGGGTCCCGGTGCCCAGGGATTTGGATAAAATCAGCACCTGTCCTGGCTGCATTCCTGCTTTTCTCAGCAGTTGATTGGGATCTGCCAGCCCATTACAGGAGAGGCCAAAAGCCAACTCCGCGCCTTCGGTGGTGTGCCCCCCCACCAGGGCAGTCTGACTTTGGGCTAAGACTTTAGCCGCCCCCGCTAATACCTGGTAGAGGGTTTCTTCAACTTTGGGGGCCAGACCAGTGGGAATTGTGGCGATCGCCAGGGCTGTCTGGGGGGTTGCCCCCATGGCAAACAAGTCACTTAAGCTGTGGTTGGCGCAGATCTGACCAAATAAAAACGGGTCATTCAAAAAGCTAGGGAAGTAGTCAAGGGTATGGACCATCACCTGCCCAGGGGGAACTTGGACCACTGCCCCGTCATCCGGGGCCTCGAGGCCAATCAAAATATTCTCGCTCCCCGGCCAAAGTAGATGCTCCTGCTGCAATCGCGCCAAGACTTGCTCTAGCGTAGAAGCGCCAACCTTGGCCCCACAGCCCCCACAGCGCATTTGCCCTAGAGGCTGTTCAGAGGAATTTTTCTTCTGGTTTGATCTCATTTGCGTCAGGTTTTGGAATCGCTGCATAAATCGGCGATCGATCCAGTCCTTCCAACGCCAGATCAAGGGCGATTCCCAGGCTAATATTCCCCGAGAGGCGATCGCGGTATTGAAGCTCGGATCTGCAGCCGAAACACTGGTGCCAATCAAACTGAGATAGTTTTTTTGAGGGTGATAAGCCTTTAAAGGTTGGTCTTGCAGCACCCGCCGCAGGTTCTGGAATAGCGGCTTGCCCTGACGCACCGCAAACACCCCAGCCTTGGGTCGAGGATGATTGACCATGGCGGCAATATCCCCCGCCGCAAACACAAACGGATGGGAGAGCGATCGCAGGGTGTCATCCACCTGGACAAAGCCCTGGGCATCGGTTGCCAGACCCGCTTTTACCAACCAATCGGGGGCTGATGCTTGGGTCACCCAGATGATGTAGTCAACCGCAATCTCCAGACCGGATACACAGCCAACGGTAAGATTTGGGGATTTCTGCACTTCACAAACCGTTTCCTGCAGGTGCAAGGCAATCCCCCGCTGGATTAGAATTTTTTGCAGGCGATGACGCATCCAGGGGCTATGCCCCGGCATAACCTGGTCGCCGCGATGGAACAGGTGCATCTCCAGATTGCTCAGGGGTTGATGAGCCGCCTGCAAGATTTGGTGGAGCTGGCGCTGCACCGCCAGGGAGAGTTCCACGCCGCCGGTGCCGCCCCCGACCACGGCAATTCGTAGCCGCTTTTGAGGTTGCTGGCTCACTTGAGCAACCAGACGCTGCCAGTGTTCTAAAAATCGGCGAATGGGTTTGGCGGGCAGACTATAATTCGCCACTCCTGGCAGATCCGGCAGAGTGGGGGTGCTGCCAATATCAATCGAGAGCAGATCAAACCCCACTGCCGGACGATGGGCACAGATTACCTGCTTACGGACTAAATCTAGGGCGATCGCTTGGTCTACATACAACTGCGCCTGGGCAAACTCTGCCAGGGGTCGCAGGTCAATATGACACTCCTCGACGCTGTAAAACCCGGCAACGTGTCCGGGCAACATGCCAGTGTAGGGCGTATTGGCAGCTTCAGTAATCAGCGTTATCCGAACTCCTGGCAGCGGCCTGATCCCAAACAGCTTCAGAACAATTGCATGGCTATGGCCCCCGCCGATTAAGACCAGATCTTTGACAATTGGTTCAGATTGCTTCATACGTTCACCCTTGCAAAATGCCCAATTAAGATCCAAAACCCGTGAATACTGAAGCAGGATTTTCTCCCCTAGCCCTAGCGCAAGTTTATGGATGAGGCTGAGAGGACAGGGATTGGTCTGCTGGGGTGAGATTTTGCCACTTCAGATCCCGGCGCAGGACGGTACCTGTGGGGCCAGCGATCAGTCTGGGTAAGGTTTGCTGATCAATCACCTGCAAGGTTTTCATCTCGTAGGTGGTGTAGGTCGTGGTCGCTGAACCAAGATTGACATCCACCACCGTCAAGGTTTTCTGGGGGGGCAACTGACTATTCAATAAAGGCCGGGGACCGCCCCCTAAAGCGCCAGCATGGAGTAACTCTAAGTCACCGCGATGCCCTGGGAAGTAAGCATGGTGATGCCCACTGATGTAGGTGTGAACCCGATAGCGCTCCAGCAGCGATCGCAGTTGCTCAGGATTCTCTAGAATCTCACCGGCCTTGTCCCGCCCCACTGCCACCGCGTACAGGGGCAAATGACCAATCACAATTCGCAACTTGGCCTGCTGGGCTTTGGGACTGGCTAGGCTCTGCTTCACCCAGGCCAACTGATCTGGAGAAATTTTGGCCGTGGAAGCATCCCAAACCAGATAAAAAATGCCTTGCTTCTCAAAGGTGTAGGAGAAGGGGAACTTGGCCCGGTCCACAAACTGCAAGCCCGGATCATGCTGGGGATTATTCCAGTAGGCGGCGGCAAGCTGCCGTTCCTGGGCAAAGGTAAGTTTGCCATTTGCTCCCAGAGCAGCAGAACCATCATGATTTCCGATCGTGAACCCAAAGGGGAGTTTGTTCTGGCGCAGTGGCGCACCAACATACGTATCAAAGGCCGCCCACATCGCCTGGATTTGAGCCTGCGTCAATGAGGCTTTTTGGCCAGCAATCATGTCCCCTCCCCCCAGAACCAGATCTGGTTGCCAGCCAGGAATCAGGGCGATCGCTCGGGTGACTTCTGGCTCATAGTCGGTGGAGCCATAGGCACTGTTGAGATCGCTAATCACCACCATCCGCAGATCTCCCTTGGGGGGAGCAAATAGCCCCTTGGGCGCTGGGGCTTTGCCTAGGATTTGCTGGGTAGAAGAACTGGTATCTTTGGCCGTCACAAGCGTTTTGTGCAAAGCGATCGCTAGGCTAAAGCTGACGATCATCCCTACCATTGCCACTAATTGCCGACGATTAAGCTTCATAAATGACTAAGACCGATCCAACAGAGGATAATCCACCTGGGTAAATAAATTGTGATCGAGATAGTTGACCCGCGCGTAGGGGCTCAGGGCCGCTATCACTTGCTGGCCGTAGCTACGGTGAATCACCCGACTATCTAACAGGGCAACGACCCCCTGCCGTTCTCGCAAGGGAGCAACGGCTCGTTGGAGTTTCATCAGGGCTTCCGGCAGCAGATACAGTCGGAACCAATCCTGACGCTGGCTTTTATAGTAGGCCACCCGTCCGGCAACTCGGGGGTCTTCGAGGGAAGGAATCGGCAAGGTGGCAATCACCAGCAACTGAGGCGTCGGTAATACCTCCTGGTGCTGCTGCCAGAACTCCCAGCCGGTCACAAGCACGCCGTTCTCATCTAAACAGGTCTTCTCCACCTGGACTCGGGAACCCAACTCAGCCGCCAAAACAGATCCAATTTGGGCCTTGAGGGGTAAATCTTCAATAATTAGCACGGCTAGGCCGCAGACGCCCTGGCTGGCAATCAGCAATTGGTGAATTTGTTGAACCAAAGCAGTTTGAAACTGAGGCGTGTTGGGCATTGGCACGCCCTCCGGCAGATAAAGCTGAATCAACTCCCCCTGTCGATCCGGGGAGAACTTCAGGCAGGTGAGCTCCCCCAAGCCTAGCTGCTGACGGTAAAGAGGGGCTCCAGCCTCCGGATCAAGGACGCTGCCTAGAAGCACAACTGGCTGCTGGGGCCAAATTTTCTCTAGGGTTGAAGCAACTTCAACTGGCGCACAGTGGAGGGAAAATTGTCCCTGACGGCGATGAATCTCAGCCCAGGCTAATTTGCCGTCCTGATGAAATTGTTGCCAGAAACTCTGCCACCGGGGACAAAGGGTCAAATCTAAGGGTTGCAGAGCCAGATAAAGTCGAGCCAAACTAGCTTGCTCGGAGTGCTCAAGCAGGCAGCACTCGTAGGGGTTGGCCGGATGTTGAAAAATAGCCTGCGTCAACCGGACTCGCGTATCCCGGATCATTTCTATTTGACTGGGGTAACTTAACATCAGGTCTTCCCAGTCCTTGGAAACCAATGAAGCGGTGAGTTGCTCCCGGGTCCAATTTTCTAAATGATCGGCATCATCTAAAATCACTGGCACGCCTGAGGGAAACTGATCTTGAGCACTTAACTGTGCCCCTAGCCAAACCCCTGGCGATGTGATTAGTAGCCCTCCGAAGTTGGCATCGGGCCAGCGATCGCTAAGTTGGATTGGCTTTTTGACCTGCATCCACTGGCACAGGCGGGGGATTTCTACCTTGAGTAACCGCTGTTGAACCGCTTCTGGAGCAACCAGAATCACGGGTTCAGGCCAAATTAAGATCGAGGCGAGATAGCTCAAGCGATACCCCCCACAGTAGCCTGAGGGAGATCCGACTTGAATCAGGGCACTTCGCTGCAATCGCAAAGCTCGGGCCACCAGACGCGCGATCGTCAAGTGATGGGGCCAATGGGGTTGGCCCTGTTCCCGCAGGAACGCCCGGAGTTGTTGATGGACTTCTACCTCAATCACAGGCTGGCAATCACCAGAAGCTATATGACTTCTATTTTGGCATAGACACTTCCGCTGCATCTGCTTTCTATAGAAACTAGCAACAGTCCCTTAAGACAGTGGCCTACACTGGCTGAACCCTGGCAATCGAGTTCTGGGGCAACTGCAGAAAGCTCCTGCACCGAAAGCAACTCCTGCAAAAGGTGTTACAGATTCTCACAGGGTTGATCTAGGCTAAAGGAGTAGAGCAACCCTTCAAATCAATGCTGGACTTTCTCAATCCTCTTCTGGGACGACATCCCGATCGTATGCAAGCCAAGGTAGAAATCTATACCTGGCAAACCTGTCCCTTCTGCCTGCGGGCCAAGCTTTTACTCTGGTGGAAAGGGGTTGACTATACCGAGTACAAAATTGACGGGGACTCAGGGGCGCGCGATCGCATGGCTGAGCGGTCCCAGGGTCGGCGCAGTGTGCCGCAGATATTCATTAATGATCAGCACGTTGGCGGCTGTGATGATCTTTATCAACTGGATGGGGAAGCTCGACTAGAGCCATTATTAACCCAACCTGCTGCTTGATTGGAGTTGCCTAACCAAAGGTAGAACTGTTCCATCCCCACATTGAGCCCTTGGCATCAGCAAACTCAATATAAATGCGGTTTTCAGGAATGTTAAAGGTGTCCCCCAACTGCTGACAGAATTCCTGACTCATGGCTTTGGTTTGCTCAGGGTTCATCGTGCCCACACTTTTAATTTCGACATAGCAGGTTGGTTCGGTTGTGCCGCCGAAGGTCATTGTTGTCCCTGGCTCAAAGGCCGTCATCACATAGGACTCCGGTTTGCCAAGATGCTTCGCTAAACTGGCAGAGAGGGTTTTAAGCAAATGTTCTGTTTGCTGTTGCTCCGGGGCAGCGGTGGAGGTTTGAACTTTAATCAGGGGCATAGGTCTAGGCGGAAAATAATTTTTAGGGACTCCACCCCGCTCCTCGGGTACGAATGGCGCAAACTCAAGACTCGGCGGTGGTATAGTATGCCCAAATTTTACCTTAAGCGGTGAACCAAGCCCTGACTATTCATGACTTCTAAGAACCTACCTGTTCTGGCCCAAGCCCTAGCCGGAGAATTTGAGAACCAAGCCCAAGCCTTTAAGCAACCGGCCTGGTTTGTTTCGCTGCGGTTATGGCACCGTCCCCTGCCCCAGCGGATTCAAGGTCAGTTGGCGTTGTTTGCCGAACAGGCAAATGCTCTGTACCTCGATCAGCCCTATCGGCAGCGAGTCATGGTCCTTAAGGCCACAGAGGGGCAGCAGTTGCAAGTCCAGTACCTGGCCCTCAAGCAACCCGATCAATTTCGAGGGGCGGGGGCAAATCCAGCTTTACTGGCCCAACTGAGTCTGGCTGATCTGGAGCATTTACCTGGCTGCGTGCTAACCGTTACTCAGCAAGAAACTATCTTTAAAGCCCAGCCGCCACCCGAGGCAAAGTGCTTCTTTGAGTACGACGGTAAAACCCGCCAGGTAATCCTGGGGTTTGAGGTTGGGGCTGAATATTTTCACAGCTGCGATCGCGGTGTTGACCCTGAAACCGGCAAAGGTCTATGGGGGGCTTTAATGGGACCCTATGAATTTAAGAAGTGCCGGGACTTTGCTTCAGAACTACCCCTGGATTGAAAAAGGTGTGGCCTATCAAACCCTTGTGGCAAGTATTCTTCACAAGTATGTATCGGGAAGCTTATACGATGTCACGGCTAACAAGGGTTCTGCCAATTGAATTACGTTAGCAGTGAATTCCCAGGGATTTAAAATCATCTATATCAAACCCCTAAACCTT
>JBGTDP010000144.1:0-1617 GCA_041748255.1 Thermosynechococcaceae cyanobacterium
CTGGCCCAAGCTCTAGGGACGCATCTTTACATGGCCCTGATGCAACGGCGGGTCGAAGATCTAATCCGGCATCAAGCCTCCCATGATCTGCTGACTGGCTTGCCCAACCGAGTATTATTTAACGATCGCCTATTTTTGGCGCTGGCCAATGCCCATCGCTACGGTGAGACCCTTGCGGTTCTATTTTTAGACCTGGATCGATTTAAAAAGATTAACGATACCTTAGGCCATGCCGTTGGGGATCAGCTTTTGCAAACCGCCGCTCAACGGTTAGCTGGCTGCCTGCGAACCGGGGATACCCTGGCCCGCTGGGGTGGAGATGAATTTACCCTATTGCTGCCCCAAATTAACGGCCTAGAGGATGTCACCAAGGTTGCCCAGAGAATTCTCAATCGGATTAGTGCCCCATTTCGTTTTGATGATCAAGAGCTCCATGTCTCTACGAGTATTGGCATTGCCCTGGCTCCCGGTGATGGTGAAGATCCCGAAACAGTCCTTAAACACGCGGACACGGCGATGTATAGGGCTAAGCAGCAGGGAAGAAATAACTATCAGTTCTTTGCTCCGACGATGAACTCCCAGGCCCTAGAGCAGTTGTTGCTAGAAAACCATCTGCATAAGGCCCTGGAGCGACAAGAGTTTCAGCTGTACTACCAACCCCAACTAGAGATCAACACTGGGCAGGTGGTAGGAATGGAGGCCCTGCTGCGCTGGCAGCATCCTGATTTCGGCCTAGTCACCCCCAGGCAGTTTATTCCCCTAGCGGAGGAAACCGGGCTAATTGTCCAGATTGGGGCATGGGTTCTGCAAACGGCCTGTGCCCAAAACCGGGCCTGGCAGGTGGCTGGCATGCCGCCGGTGCGGGTGGCGGTCAATCTTTCTGCCCGGCAGTTCCAGCAACGAAACTTAGTTAAAACCGTTACCAATGTTCTCAAACAAACTGGCTTAGACCCTCAGTATTTAGAGCTAGAAATTACTGAGAGCTTAGTGATGCAAGATGTAGACTTTACCATCTCTGTCCTGCGAGAGCTGCAGGCAGTCGGGGTCCACATTGCCATGGATGATTTTGGCACCGGGTATTCTTCCCTTAGCGCTTTGATGCACTTTCCTTTGCACACCCTCAAGATCGATCAATCTTTTGTCCGTAGCTTGCCAACTAACCCCCGAAACGCCGGGATTGTGCAATCAATTATCTCCTTGGGCCATGGTCTGGATCTCAAGGTTATTGCTGAGGGAGTTGAAACTTTAGAGCAATTGGAATTTCTGCGCTCAGCTAAAAGTAATGCCCTACAGGGCTACCTGTTAAGTGAACCGGTCAAGGTGGCAGCAGCCACCGACTTCTTAAGCCAGCAGCGGCACTTGTCTCAACTGACCCAAATGATTCAGACAATGCTCGCTAAACCGGATCCTCTCTCCAAGCTTTTAGGCCAATGTACCCAGGCCCTGGTTCAAGGCTTAAATTTGTCCCTTGCCTGGATCTGGACCTTTAATGAATCAGAATCTTTTTTGGAGCTGCAAGCAAATGCCGGGCTAGCAATTGATCCGAGCCCGCCCCACGGACAGCTGCCAATTGATCTAGCGAGTCTTGAGGGACTTCTACAAACAAACCAGTCCCAG
>JBGTDP010000145.1:0-28881 GCA_041748255.1 Thermosynechococcaceae cyanobacterium
AACAAGATGGTTCCTGGAGTGCCCTGGATGCGATCGACGCCCTGGAAATCCCTCCTGACTTGGTGGCGATGTTTGGCAATTATGCCGGTTCCCAAGGCCATTTCAATGCCTTTCCCCGGTCCGTCAAGCGAGGAATTTTAGAGTGGATTTCGACAGCAAAACGGCCTGAGACACGGGCCAAGCGGATTAAGGAAACCGCCCGGTTAGCCGCCGACAACCTGCGGGCAAATCAGTGGCCCCGCTAGGAGGGTCAAGGTCAATTCTGGAGACCTAAACTGAGACTAGAGTTTCTGCTCATCTTCAGGGGAATAACATTGATGGTCTGGTCAGGGTTGGCAATTGGCGGGCTGGTTGCTGGAGTGCTGGCAGGTTTTTTAGGCATTGGTGGTGGCACAGTCTTGGTGCCGCTGTTGGTTGCCTTGGGCCTGGCCCCGGTTCAGGCAGTTGCCACCAGTAGCCTGGCGATTGTGATCACGGCTGGGTCAGGCAGTTTACAGAACTGGCGCCTGGGCTATCTTGATCTCCGGCGAGTCCTGTTTCTGGGCCTACCAGCGCTGGCAACGGCACAATTAGGAGTCTATCTAGCTGATCGCGTGGCTCCCGATTTGTTGCTGGGTACGTTTGGATTGTTTTTGCTGATTAATGTTTACCTGTTTGAGCTGCGCAAACGCTTGATTGCCAACGAAGCGTCAACTCACTTCAGATTGCACCCAGTCATTGCCAGAATTTCTACGGGTGGGGCGGCGGGGGTCCTGGCGGGTTTATTTGGGATTGGCGGCGGCGTGATTATGGTGCCCCTTCAGATGTGGCTGCTGAAAGAACCGATTAAAGTCGCGATTCAAACCAGTTTGGGAGTGATTGTGATCACCGCTATTTCTGCCTGCGCCGGTCATGCCCTGCTCGGCAATGTGCTCTGGATTGAGGGAATTGTCCTAGGAATGGGCGGGCTGGTTGGGGCGCAATTTAGCACCCGCTATCTGCCCAAACTTCCAGACCAGACGGTAAGTCTGGCCTTTCGGTTGCTCTTGGGAACTCTATCAATCTATGTTTTTTGGCAAGCCTGGCGCAGCTATGCCGGGCAAGGATAAGCCTAGGCAGTTTGAACCGGCGTCAGGACTTTCTCTTCAGCAACCTCGGGGTCAGCCTCGGGAGTATTGGCCTCTGAGGGGGGCACCACCTGCCAGAATTGACCCAAGGCATTGGACCAATCTGCCAGAATTGCCTTGGCCTTGGCGCTGCCGGTCCGGTCAGCATGGGCCTGGATCAGGGACTTGAGTTGCGTTTCGCCAGCGGCGGTAATCACCCGCTGAATCTGAACAATTTCTGGATTGACTTTGGTGGGAAAGCTGCCATCTTCATCCAGAAAGTAAGCCAGACCGCCGGTCATCCCGGCCCCCACATTGCGGCCAGATTTGCCCAAAACAACGACTGTCCCTCCGGTCATGTACTCACAACAGTGGTCGCCGGTGGCTTCAACCACCGCCTCGCCTTTAGAATTGCGGACTGCAAACCGTTCTCCCGCCTGACCGTTGGCAAACAGGATGCCGCCGGTGGCCCCATAAAGACAGGTATTGCCGATAATCACATTCTCGGCGGGGTCGTAGTTGGCTTCTGGGAGGGGCTTGATCACAATTTCGCCACCATGCATGCCTTTGCCAACGTAGTCATTGGCTTCTCCCTCCAGATTCAACATCATCCCCGGTAGGTTAAAGGCACCGAAGCTTTGACCGACACTGCCCCGGAAGTTAAGCGTGATCTGGCCTTCAAAACCGTTGTTGCCGTACTGCTTGGCGATCGCTCCGGCTAAACGGGCCCCAACAGTGCGATCAGTGTTGACCACCTGCACCGTTTTTTCGCTGCTAGCTTGAGTTTGAATCGCTGCTTGCAGCTCCGAATCCGCCAGAAGCTGATCATCCAGAACTGGACCGTTGCTATGAACGGGTTCGTGGTTGAGCCAGGTGCGATCTTCGCGAGCATCGGGTAACTGCGTCAGGCAGCTGAGGTTAAGGGCCTCGGTTTTGGTCAACTCAACCCCTTGGCGATGCTTGAGTAGATCAGCGCGACCAATAATTTCTGTTAAGGATCGGTAGCCGAGCTTTGCCAACAGCGATCGCACCTCTTCGGCAATAAAGCAGAAAAAGTTAACCACATGCTCTGGCATCCCAGTGAATCGTTGGCGCAGTTGCTCCCGTTGGGTAGCTACTCCCACCGGGCAATTGTTGGTATGACAGATCCGGGCCATAATACAGCCTTCGGCAATCATGGCAATGGAGCCAAAGCCGTACTCTTCAGCCCCCATCAATGCCCCCATGATCACATCCCAGCCGGACTTGAGGCCCCCATCCACCCGCAGGACCACGCGATCGCGCAGTTGATTGTTCATCAACACCCGGTGAACTTCTGTAAGTCCCAGCTCCCAGGGGGTGCCGGCATGTTTGATTGAGCTTAAGGGCGAAGCCCCGGTACCGCCATCGTGACCCGAGATTTGAATCGCATCGGCATTGGCTTTGGCAACCCCGGCAGCGACGGTGCCAATCCCAATTTCGGAGACCAGCTTCACGGCCACCTGGGCTTGAGGATTGATTTGGTGCAGGTCAAAGATCAACTGGGCTAGATCTTCAATCGAGTAGATATCGTGGTGGGGCGGGGGCGAAATCAAGGTGACGCCAGGTTTAGAGCGCCGCAGGGTGGCAATATAGGGGCTAACTTTCTTCCCCGGCAACTGGCCGCCTTCGCCGGGCTTGGCCCCCTGGGCAATCTTAATATCCAACTGGCGAGCACTCATCAGATACTCTGGGGTGACGCCAAAGCGACCAGAGGCGACCTGCTTAATCGCGGAGCTGGCGGTATCCCCGTTGCGCAACCCCTTCAGGTGTGGGAGCAGTTGGGAATGTCCGGTTTCATCCACGTCCTCCAGGACCACAAATCGCACCGGGTCTTCCCCGCCCTCACCGGAATTAGACTTGCCCCCCAGGCGGTTCATGGCCACGGCTAGGGTTTCATGGGCTTCCCGCGAGAGGGATCCCAAGGACATTGCCCCGGTGCAAAAGCGCTGGACAATCTCTGTAACGGATTCAACTTCAGACAGTGGAATCGACGGGCGATCGCCCTCAAAATCCAGCATATCCCGCAGGGCCGTGACCGGTCGGTGGGCCAACTGTTGTTTATAAACTTCGTAGTGGTCGTAGTTGTGGCGATCGGCCACTGCTTTGTGAAGAGCCTTGGAGAGTTCGGGGCTATTCATGTGATACTCGCCCCCTGGCCGGTACTGAAAGAAGCCAAAGTTCTCTAGTTTTTTGCCTGTAATCTCCGGAAAAGCCCGCTGGTGGAAGGCAATTGTTTCTTGGGCCAGTTCACTGATACTGAGGCCGCCAATTTGAGAAGCCGTGCCAGCAAAACCAAGATCTAATAAGTCTGAGCCAATCCCGATCGCCTCAAAAATCTGCGCCCCCTGGTAACTGCTCAACAGAGAAATTCCCATCTTGGAGAGGATTTTTAACAACCCGGCTTCAATGGCTTTGCGGTAGTTCTGCTGGGCCCCAACCATGGTGGTGGCTTCAATTTTGCCCCGCTCCATAAGTTTTTGCGTCTTGCTGTTTGACCACCACTGGCGCACCGTTTCCAGGGCCAGGTAGGGACAAATCGCACTGGCACCGTAGCCCAACAGAGATGCAAAGTGGTGAGTACTCCAGCATTGGGCCGTCTCAATCACAATCGATGCTTTCATCCGCAAACCCTGCCGGATCAGGTGGTGATGCACCGCCCCCACCGCCAGCAGTGGCGGAATATAGGAGTGATCTTGATCTAAATCAGTGGGCTTACCATCTGCATCAATCCGGTCAGTGAGGATTAGAATCTGCTTGCCGGCTCGCACCGCTGCCGCTGCTTGCTGGCACAATTGTTGCGTTGCTTGCTGCAGGCCCTGGGGTCCTTGGGCGATCGCAAACAGGGTCGAGAGGGTAGCTTTCTCAAACTCTGACTGGTGCAGCAGGTCTAGTTCTGGTTCGTTTAAAACCGGAGACTCCAGTTTCAGCAACCGGGCAAACTCCGGTTGAACCTGCAGCAGGTTTCCCCGCTCCCCGAGCTGAATTGCCAGGGACATCACCAGCTTTTCGCGCAGGGGGTCGATGGCCGGATTGGTCACCTGGGCAAAGCGCTGCTTAAAGTAGTCATAAAGCACGTGGGGCTTGTCCGACAGGATTGCCAGGGGAATATCATCCCCCATACAAAAGGTGGGTTCTTTGCCATCTTTGGCCATGGCTTCAACCACCATTTCCACATCCTCACTGCCGTAGCCAAAGGCAGTTTGTTGCCGGAGAAAGGCTTGATGTTCTAGCTGTGTTGCCTCGCCAAAAGGCTGAACATCAAGATGCTGGCGGTTAGAGCGCAGCCACTGACCGTAGGGTTTTTCCTGGGCAATCTGCTGTTTGATCTCCCAATTGCGCAGAACTTCATGGCTCTCTAGATCAACGGCAATCATCTGCCCCGGCCCCAGACGACCTTTTTCTAAAATCTCTGCCTCTGGCACCTCAATCACCCCAGCTTCAGAGGCAACAATAATCGTGTCGTCCCGCAAAATACAGTACCGAGCTGGACGCAGACCGTTGCGATCTAGGGTGGCGCCAACTTTCTTGCCATCGCTAAAGACCACCAGGGCCGGACCGTCCCAGGGTTCTTGAATGCCGCCGTAGTACTCGTAGAAGTCAACAATCTCAGGGTTGGTAGCCAGATCCGGCTGATTCTGATAAGCCTCTGGAATTAGGATCATCAGGGCCTCTAGGGGGCTGCGACCGGACTGCACCAGCAGTTCCATCACATTGTCCAGGTTGGCTGAGTCACTGGCTTCTGAATTCACAATCGGCTTCAAGTCTTCCAGTCGGTCTTGCCAATGGGGATGGGTTAGGGCTGCTTCTCGGGCAGTCATCCAGTTGATATTTCCTAACAGGGTATTAATCTCACCGTTGTGACCCAATAGCCGCATCGGCTGGGCCAGGGGCCACTTGGGCATGGTATTGGTGCTAAAGCGGCGATGATAAACCGCAAAAGCGCTTTTGTAATTTGGATTTTGCAAATCCAGGTAAAAATCCCCTAGGACCGCCGATCGCACCATGCCCTTGTAGACAATGATTTGGTTTGAAAAGGAACAAATATAAAAGTCCTTAGTCCAGATCTGATCTAGGCCAACAATGTTTTTTTGAATCCGCTTCCGGGCTAGGAATAACTGTCGCTCCAAGGATTCTGCTTCAAGGGTTTGAGATTGAACAAAGACCTGCTCAATTTGCGGTTGGTGTTCCCGCGCCTGTACCCCTAGCACCTCTGGCTGAATCGGCACAGCGCGCCATCCCAGTAGCTGTAACCCTTCCTCTGAGAGGACTTGCTCAACGATTTCTCGCGCCGTTGCCGCTGCTGAGGGATCGACGGGCAGAAAGACCATGCCCACGCCAATTTGACTGGGAGAAAAATCAGCCAGCCCTGATTCTGTTAGCCAGGGTTGAAAGAGATCCCAGGGCATTGCGGTCATCACCCCAGCCCCATCTCCAGTATCGCGATCGGCGCTGCAAGCTCCCCGGTGTTCTAGGCAGGTCAAGGCATCCAAGGCTTTCTGAACCATTGAATGACTTGCCTGACCCTGTTGATGGGCAATCAAGCCCACGCCACAAGCATCCCGTTCTTCGACAAGCCAAGGTTGACCGGCATATCCAGCGGCTGGGGTTTGATAATTTAAGCTTGCTTTTTCCATGGAGGGGCTCTTTAACAATACTGCGATGATTAGGGAGGAGAGATCTGTAGGGAGACTTGAAATAATCTGCTTATTTCAAAAAGATTTATCGAAAACTTTAACCCTACCAAGACTTTTGCCCCTGTGTGGTAGCCGATTAAACTGCAACCGACCTTCTTTTCACAACCCAAGGGCATTGAAACTTGAGGTCTCCACCAACACTCAAGCACTTATTTAAGTCTAGGGCTATTTAATCCCTTAGGGAATCCCAAGCAGCTTAAAGCTCAAATTCAATCAATTGGCTACGATTTTTCCGGCTTCAATTTGCAGGATCTGGGCGGCGTTAAGCCACTGGGCATCAAAGGCCCCTAGATGGGTCGTGGTAATTAAGGTCTGAAAGCGGTCCTGGATTGCCTCTAATAATTGATTTTGGCGGTTTAGATCTAACTCAGCCAAGACATCATCCAGTAACAGCAGCGGCGGTTCCCCGATCACTGCTTCAATTAGTTTTAGTTCCGCTAGCTTGATTGCTAAAACCAGGGTGCGCTGCTGCCCCTGAGAGCCGTACTGCCGGGCTGGGGTTTCGTTAATAAACAGGTCTACTTCATCCCGGTGGGGGCCAACCAAGGTTACCCCCTGATGTTGCTCAGCCACTGCTTTTTGAGTGATTTTAGCCCTAAAAGCCTGGTAAATCGTCTCTGGGTCCTGATCTAGGCCGACATTGGGGGCATACCGAACTTCTAGGGTTTCGGTGCGACCGCTAATGGCTTGATGCCAGTCCTGAGCCAAGGGGGCTAGCCGCTCTAATAATCTGGACCGCCGCCGAATCACCCGCGCCCCCACTTCGGCCAGTTGCTGATCCCATAGGCTTAACTGGCCCCGGTCTACAGGGGCTTCCCCTGGGGTATCTGCTTCTGCTGTCTTGAGCAGAGCATTCCGCTGCCGGAGAATGTGAGTGTATTGCTGCAGGATATAGGCATAGACTGGCTCCAACTGAATCAGAACCGTATCTAACCAGTTGCGCCGCTCCACAGGTCCTCCCCGGACTAAGTCTAGATCCAGGCTAGAAAATTGCACAGCATTCAATGTGCCCAAAAAATCTAAGTGACGACGCACGGCTTCACTGTTAATCGCCACAGTCCGGCGACCGTTGCTACGCAGGGTCAAGGCCAAATCCAGGGGGCCACTGTCTCGTTCTAACGTCGCCACAATCTGACCCAGGGGCTGCTCTTCCTGCACCAGGTCGCGATCGCGGCTAGTTCGATGCGATCGCAGGGTTGAGAGTAATTCCACTGCCTCCAGTAAATTTGATTTTCCCTGGGCATTGCTACCCAGCAAGATCGTCTTGGGGGCTGAGAAATCAACTTGCTGATCAAGATAGTTGCGAAAATGACGCAGATGCAGATGTTTAAGAAACACAGAGTATTGCCAGTCATCCCAAAGGTCTTTGCCGGTAGCGGGCAATTTGTCCCAGAAAGTACAAACGCTACCCTAGCTATAGTTTGTCAAAATCTCGGTGATCAGGATCTAACTGGGGCGGGCATCACCAGCACCTTGTTGACCCGATTACCATCCATATCGACAACTTCAAACCGCAGCCCCTGCCACTCAAAGTGATCGGCAGATCTGGGGATTTGCCCCAGGTGATCAATCACAAACCCAGCCAGGGTACGGTATTTCGACTCAGCGCCGGCGGATCGCTTAATTTGAAATAACTCAAATAACGCTTCAATCAACAACATCCCATCTAGAAGCCAGGAACCATCCTCCCGTTGGACAGCTAGGGGCTCCACAAATTCCTCTACAGAAGGGATATCCCCAACAATGGCTTCTAAAATGTCATTGACCGTCACCAATCCCTGAATCACCCCGTATTCATCAACCACCAGGGCTGTGTGGGGAGTGTCGGAGCGCTTAAATAACTCCAGGACATTAAAAGCCTTCATGCTCTCCGGCACAAACAAAGGAGCTTGCAGGGATGCGGTTAACTCAAAGGATTGCTCCGACAGACTGATTGCCAATAAATCTTTTACATGGGCCACCCCCAGTACCTCATCTAAGCTGCCCCGACAAACTGGAAACCGAGAATGACTGCTACTGAGGACTTTCTGACGGCTCTTGTCAGCAGCCTGATTGAGATCGAGCCAGATGATCTCTAGCCGGGGGGTCATCAGGGAATTAACCTGGCGATCCCCAAGGCGAAACACCCGCTGGACAATCTCTTTTTCGGCAACTTCAAAGGTGCCAGCTTCGGTGCCCTGCTCAATTAAAACTTTAATTTCCTCTTCGGTGACAACTGGCTCAGGGGGCGACTTCACCCGCAGCAGCCGCAGCACCCCTTCCATAGAAAAACTCAATAGATGAACAACCGGAGCGGCGATCGCAGCTAAGGTTTTCATCGGTTGGGCAACCATCGCCGCAATTCGCTCTGGGTGATTTAAGGCAATCCGCTTGGGGACCAGCTCCCCAATAATCAGGGTCAGATAGGTAATCGCAACCACGACAATCCCCAACCCCAGGATGCTGCTGTAGGGGGCCAAACCTGGAATTTGAGCCAGGGGACCTGCCAGCTTGGAGGCAATTCTGGCCCCCCCAAAGGCCCCAGCTAGAATGCCAACTAAGGTAATCCCCACCTGAACCGTTGATAAAAACCGGTTGGGAGAATTCGCCAGCTCCAAGGCGGTGCGGGCTTTTTTATTGCCCTCGTTAGCTAACTGCTGCAGTCGCGTCTTCCGGGCCGAAATAATCGCAATTTCTGACATCGCAAATAGCCCATTGGCAAGAATCAGCAGAATAATAAATAAAACTTCAAAAATAATCGAGGCCATTGGTCAGCTGCTTAGACCCGTGCCAGGGGCCAGACTATTTGCTCTAGACAAATGGTACAGCCCTGAAGGGATCAATGCTCAAACAGCGCTTCATAGCCTAATAAATCCAAACTCACCAGGGTGGGTAAGGCGGCAAAGCACTCCTGAGCCAGAGGCCAGCGACCTTCCCGCTTGAGCATCTCCCTTAAGGTTTGCTGCACCGGCAACAAATAGCGGACATCATTGGCGGCATAGTGCAGTTGCTGGGCAGAAAGATTGGCGGCGTTTCCCCAGTCTGAACTTTGAGCCTGTTTATCCAGCTCAACCTGCTCCAGTTCCTTGACTAACTCCTTGAGGCCGTGGCGAGAGCTGTAGGTGCGGGCCAGCTTACTGGCAATTTTGGTACAGAAGAAGGGATGAACCTGGATATCCAGGTGATAGCGGAGGGTGGTGATATCGAACCGGGCAAAATGAAAGACCTTGAGGACGTTATCTGCTTCTAGTAATTTTTTCAGGTGCGGGGCTTGGGTTTGTCCCTGCTCAATGCGGACCACGGTAATCTGACCCTGGGGATTGCACAGTTGGACTAAGCACAGGCGATCTCGCTGGGGTTTTAGGCCCATGGTTTCTGTGTCCACCGCCAATCGCTCTGCTTGCAGATACTGCTTCAGTAGCGGCTCCGATAGGTCGCAATCGCAAACCTGAAAATCATCAAATTCCATCAATTTTTTGGATGTATTCTCTGCCAACCTTAACATTCTGTTCTTGTTAATCAACCCAAGAGGGAATCAGGCGCTGGTTGGCTCCAGGGTTGGGGATACCTGCAAAAACTCCCGCACACACTTCAGATAAAAGGTGGAATCTTCAAGCATTGGAAAATGGGCGGTTTCTGGAATCACAACGTAGTGAATATTTTGATTTAAATCCGCAGCCTGACGACCCATTTGGGCCGGAATGATCAAATCATGCTCCCCAGAAATTAATAAAGTCGGAACTTTAAGCTGAGCAAATTCTTGGGGCATCACCTCTGCAGCCTTTTTGCTGACCGCCGTGAGCATAGTGCCCAGGGCCGCATCATAGTCAGCCATTAAAAAATCTTCTAGAAAGGCTTTGCGGATGGCACCGGGAATCGGTCGATGCAAAAACCGGGCCATAAACATCCGATCCATCTGGGGAATCTTGGCTAACCAGCGGGGTCTAAATTTAACCACGTAGGTGCCAAAGCGATGAAACTGGCCAAAGGCCTGCTGATCGTATTCAAAGATGCCCCCGCAGGTGAGGACAGCTTTGATCACTCGTTCCGGGTAGAGATTCAGAAAAAATGTAGCGATAGAGGTGCCCGTAGAATGGGCGTTCAGGTAGACGCGCCCTAAGCCCAAGCCATCCAACAATTGGGCTAAATCTTCGGCATAGGTTTCTAGCTCGTAGGAGGCTTCCAGGGAAGAGGAGGACTCTTGAGGCAAGCGCGATCGCCCAAACCCACGCATGTCATAAAGCAAGCAGTCAAAGGTGTCACAAAGAGCTTCGGCAGTGCTGTGCCAGTAACGAGCAGACCCCCCCCAGCCATGGAGGAAGACCATCACCGGCTTAGACTCTGAGGTTGAAATATCTGATCCAGAGTCCAAGCGAACCCATTCGTAGTAGTGATCAATTCCGCGCAGGCTAATCTCAGGCATTGACTCGATGCTGATCCAAACTTATTCTAGGAAAATTTAGGCTGATTCAGGCTTGGGTATGGATGTGGGGTGAACCAGTAGCTCTGCAGTGGAGCGCTTTTCGACCATTTCTTTGGTAATCGCGCAGCGGGTCAAGTCTTTGCGAGAAGGCAGCTCGTACATCACCTCCAACATGATTTCTTCGATAATCGCCCGCAGGGCCCGAGCCCCGGTTTTACGACGATAGGCTTCCTGAGCGATCGCTCGAATCGCATCCGGCTTAAACTCTAGCTGCACACTATCCATCTTCAGCAGTTTTTGATACTGCTTGACTAAAGCATTGCGCGGCTCGGTCAAAATCGCGGCTAGGGTCTCTTCATCGAGGGGGTCAATAATGGCAGCGATCGGGATACGTCCAGTAAACTCAGGAATCATCCCAAACTTGACCAAATCCTCTGGCTCTAGTTTCTTAAGAATATCTGCAGTTCGTTTCTCTTTCGCCTGGGGGTCTCCTGAGTGCACAAACCCCATGGCCTTTTTGCCTACTCGCTGCTCAACGGTTTTGTCTAAACCAACAAACGCACCGCCACAAATAAACAAAATATTAGTGGTATCAATTTGAATGCAATCTTGATAAGGGTGCTTGCGCCCACCCTGGGGCGGAACATTGGCCACAGTGCCCTCTAACATTTTAAGCAGTGCCTGTTGCACCCCTTCCCCAGAAACATCTCGGGTAATCGAAGGGTTCTCGCTTTTGCGGGAAATCTTATCAATTTCATCAATGTAGATAATTCCACATTGGGCTTCTTCCACATCCAGATCAGCGACCTGGAGTAGCCGCAGGAGAATGTTTTCCACATCTTCTCCGACGTAGCCAGCCTCTGTGAGGGTTGTGGCATCGGCAACAGCAAAGGGCACATCCAGTAACTGCGCCAACGTCTGGGCTAATAGGGTCTTGCCACAGCCGGTAGGACCAATCAGCAAGATGTTTGACTTTTGCAGCTCAATAGCATCATCAGCAGGATCTTTGTCTTGATCCCGAGCCAGGCTAAGGCGCTTGTAATGGTTGTAAACCGCTACTGAGAGCACCTTTTTGGCTGCGTCTTGACCAATGACATGCTGATCTAAGAACTTCTTGATCTCTCGCGGCTTGGGGATTTGACTTAGCGAAAGGTTGGCAGTCTGAGTCCGGCGCTTTTCTGGGACTTGCTCTGGACGGGGGGCAGCAGATGCCGCCGCCCCGGTGTCAAACAACTCTTCATCCAAGATCTCAGTACACAGATCAACGCATTCATCGCAAATATAGACCCCCGGGCCAGCAATTAGCTTACGAACTTGTTCCTGGGATTTGCCGCAGAAGGAACACTTGAGATGGGAGTCGTATTTAGACATAGCTGCCTCTTATCGGACTGCGCTGACGGTTTCTCCCCGGCTGGGAAGATTTTGTCGAGAAATCACCTGGTCTATTAAACCGTATTTTTGGGCTTCTTCTGCAGACATAAAGAAGTCACGCTCTGTATCCATCTCAATTTTCTCAAAGGATTGGCCCGTGTGGTGAGAAAGCAACTCGTTTAGTTGGCGCTTTAGATAAAGAATTTCCTTGGCCTGAATTTCAATATCAACGGCTTGACCTTGGGCACCCCCCAACGGTTGGTGGATCATAATCCGGGAATGGGGCAACGCCATCCGTTTACCCGCAGTTCCTGCCGCTAGCAGAAACGCTCCCATACTAGCAGCCAAACCAAAACAGATGGTACACACATCTGGCCGAATGTGCTGGATCGTGTCATAGATCGCCATTCCAGCACTGACCGAGCCACCCGGAGAATTGATGTAAAGATAAATATCTTGCTCGGCGTCTTCTGCCTCTAGAAACAGCAGTTGGGCAACGATCGCATCAGCCATGGCATCATCAATACCCCGACTGGCAGAGCCACTTCCACCCAAAAAAATAATCCGCTCCCGCAACAGCCGTGAGTAGATGTCAAAGGCTCGTTCCCCACGACCCGATTGCTCAACCACCATGGGCACAATATTACGGGGGCTGGGGTGATCGTGATTATTGTTGATCTGAAGCCCACCAGGGCTGGTGATCAGTTGGTAAGAATATTGAGATACAAGCATAGGTTGCAGATTTAGAGGATTCAGTCCAACAGAGATTTAGCTAGAAACACTGGAATACCAGTGAAGATCATGAAGATTGCTGCCTTACAAACATTATGCCTCAACTCAAATAGGAGCAGTCTAAAAATCCAAGGAGATATCTTGGTTTGAAGATCAAGTCAAAGAAATTAGCTACTCCTGTTCTGAGGCCCCAGATGCAGTTGATTCTTCTGGGGGTTCTGCCGATGCTTCAACAGCGGTGACTTCAATTGCGCCAGGGTCAGATACTTTGGGGTCAATTGCTTCAGCTTCAGATGCTTCGGGGTCAGAAATTGACCCTTCCGGCACTAGCTCCACCTGGGCGTGCTCCTTCAACCACTCAATGACTTTCTCTTGCAGCAATTCTTCTTCGACAACTTCTTTGAGCCGTTCTGGGTCAAATTGTTGATCAGTATACTGCTGCTTGATTTCCTGCACTCGCGCCTCGATTTGCTGGGGTTCAACGGCTAAAGATTCTCGCTTTGCGACCTCAGCCAGGACTAGGGTGCGCTTAATCCGGGTGACTGCTTCAGGGCGCATCCGCTCCTTGATTTGAGGCAAAGTTTCCTGGGTAAACAGTTGCTTGATGTCAACCCCCTGTTTTTGCAGACGAGAGGCGGTTTGGGTGAGCAGATAGTTGACTTCGTTCTGAACTAAGGTTTCTGGGATTTCAACCTCTAAGTCCTTGAGCACCTCATCTAGGAGGGCGGCTTCGGTGCTGGCGGCAGTTTTTGCCTGGGCTTCTTTTTGCTGATTTTCTTCTAAAAAGCTTCTCAGCTCCGCCAGGGTTTCAAATTCGCTGACTTCCTGGGCAAAGTCATCATCCAGAGGGGGCAGTTCTTTTTCCTTAATCTCTTTAAGGGTAATTGTGAAAACCGCTGCTTTGCCAGCGAGTTCCTCCTGGGGATAGTCAGAGGGGAAATCAACTGGGACTTCCTTGGTTTGATCTAAGTTCATGCCAATCACACCATCGACAAACCCCGGCACAAAACGCCCCTCAACTAACTCCAGTTGAAAATCTGTTGCCTGCCCCCCTGGGATTTCTAAATCTGCTTCTGGGTCAGTGTCTTCTATGGCAACGAGTTTGCCGACGAAGTCGACTAAAGCCAGATCCCCTGTCTGGGCGGGACGTTCTTCTGCAGGGACAAGGGTGGCTCGCTCAGATTGATGTTCTGCCAAGACCGCATCTACTTGGGCTGGATCATATTCTGTCTCAACTGCCTGGACCTTGAGGTCAGTGTACTGGCCCAGCTTCACCTCTGGGGGAATATCAACTGAAGCAGAAAGTTTAAGCGCCTGTCCAGGTTCAAACTGTTCAATCAAATCCTCGTAGGAGGAGCGGAGTTGATAGTTGCCGATCGCGTCGATTTTTTCCTGCTCAACAGCCTGGGGAATCGTGTTTTGGACCAGATCTTCGATCGCGGCGGCTTTAATCCGGGCTTTGCCCAAGCGTTGCATGACCACCTGCCGGGGAACTTTTCCTTTGCGGAAGCCGGGAATGGTGGCAGAGCGCATAAAGTCTTTAATCACCTGCTCATAGGACTTCTGGGTCATTTCTGGGGGAATCTCAATTTCCAGCCCCACCTGACTCTCAGGAAGTTTTTCCTGGGTGACTTTGATTAATTCTTGGGTCTTTGACAACTTCTTTTCCTCTCAGGGCTAAGGTCAACGAAAATGAATCTTAGGGGACGCAACGGAGCTTTTAGCTTGACCTCATGGCCTCATGGCATGAACCCATCCGGCAAGACTGGTGTTTAAGCCGTTAGCTATCTTAACGGATCGGCCCCACTAGCCCTAGACTAGCGAAAAATGCTGGAATATTTGAACCCCCTGAGTCGTTAGGATAGAGTGAATAAACCCTTGCTTAAGCCTAAGGCTAAATCATCTAAGCTAGCCATGCACATCGGCAGAAACAACCAGAGCCTGAAACCGATGCCTTAGATTAAGGGATAAAAGTCTGAAGGCATGGAATCAAAGCTTGATTCTGCCCCTAGAGAGCTATCAGCAATCCCTGATGACGCTAAAGCAAATCCAGCAATTGGCGTGGGGATTTACCGCTGATTTCTCTGTAAAGATCTATAAAGAAACTTTGATTCCGGTCAATTAAATATAAATCTATGGAATGAAGAAAATTAAAATAGTGTTTGGTCGACGTTGGTAGTTTCTTAGGAGGAAGTGGGTTTGAGTCAATCCTGTCGCGTTGCAATTTTAGGGGCAACAGGTGCCGTGGGCACCGAGTTGTTGAGTTTGCTGGCAGAGCGTCAGTTTCCCCTTACAGATTTGAAATTGCTGGCCTCCCCCCGCTCAGCCGGACAAACAATTTCATTTCAGGGCACGCCGCTGCCGGTGGAAGCGGTTGGGAAGGATTCGTTTAAAGACGTTGATATTGTTCTGGCCTCCGCCGGAGGTGCCACCTCTCTAGCCTGGGCTCCCCACGCAGTCGAGGCGGGTGCCGTCGTTGTCGATAATTCCAGCGCCTTCCGAATGGCCCCAGAAGTGCCCTTGGTGGTGCCTGAAGTTAACCCAACAGCGATCGCAGCCCACCAGGGGATTATTGCCAATCCTAATTGCACAACCATTTTGATGAATCTAGCTGTGTGGCCCCTGCACCAGATTCAACCCGTCAAGCGCATTATTGCTGCGACGTACCAATCGGCCAGTGGTGCAGGGGCCAGAGCGATGGCAGAAGTCAAGGCCCAGGCCCAGGCAATCTTAAATGACCAAACGCCGCCAACCGAGATCTTTCCCTATCCCTTGGCCTTTAACTTGTTTGCGCACAACAGTGACCTGAATGCCCAAGGGTACTGCACCGAGGAAATGAAGATGGTCAACGAGACCCGGAAGATCTTTGGGGAGCCGAATCTACAGATCACCGCCACCTGTATTCGGGTTCCAGTCCTACGGGCGCACTCAGAAGCGATTAACCTAGAATTTGAGCACCCCTTTGACCTGGAACAGGCCCGGAGCATTCTCGCCAAAGCCCCAGGATTAAAACTCGTGGAAGATTGGCAAGCAAACTACTTTCCGATGCCGATCGATGCCAGTGGTCAAGATCCAGTCTTGGTCGGTCGGATTCGCCAGGATATCTCCCATCCCAGTTCGCTAGAGCTTTGGCTCAGTGGTGATCAAATTCGCAAAGGGGCAGCCCTAAACGCGGTGCAGATTGCCGAGCTGCTGGTGGCCCAAAATCTACTGCCATCTGTGACCCCGGCTTTGACAACCAGAGCATGAATAAAAGCTCTAGGATAGGACTAACAGATAGTGACAGCAACGCCTCTATAGAGAGGATGGATCAAACCCAAAAAGGAGTAGGGGGAGTTTGAGCAACTTTGGCCGCATCTTAACTGCAATGATTACGCCGTTTACCGAATCAGGGGCGGTCAATTATGCTGTGGCCGAAAAGTTGGCAAGTCACCTGGCAGACCATGGGACAGACACCCTGGTTGTTTGTGGCACCACGGGAGAATCCCCGACCTTAAGCTGGGAGGAAGAGTACGAGCTATTCCAAGTCGTGCAAAAGGCAGTGGCTGGCAAGGCCAAGGTGATCGCCGGGACTGGTTCTAACGCCACTCAAGAAGCGATCGCTGCCACGCAGAAAGCTGCTAAACTAGGGCTAGATGGGTCTTTGCTGGTCGTTCCTTACTACAACAAGCCGCCTCAGGAAGGGCTTTACTATCATTTCAGTGCGATCGCCGCTGCGGTGCCTGAGTTTCCCTTGATGCTCTACAACGTTCCAGGACGGACTGGGCAAAATCTGCAGCCTGAGACTGTTGCTCGCCTAGCTGAGATTCCGAACATTGTTGCCCTCAAGGAAGCCAGTGGCAATCTAGATCAGGCTAGTCTAATCCGTTCCCTGACGCCGCCTGAATTTGTTCTCTACTCTGGAGACGACTCTTTGACTTTGCCGCTGCTGGCGGTGGGGGGCTATGGTGTAGTCAGTGTTGCCAGTCATCTGGTGGGCGAACACCTTCAGGAAATGGTGGCGGCCTTTGTAAGTGGACAAACCCAAATTGCCACCAAAATTCACTTGCAGCTATTCCCCTTATTTAAAGCTTTGTTTTTGACCACAAATCCGATTCCGATTAAAGCTGCGCTTAACTTACAAGGCTGGAATGTTGGCCAACCTCGACTACCGTTGCACCCTGCTTCGGCGGCTATTGAGCAAACCCTGCAAGCAACAATGCAGGAACTGTCGCTGCTGGGGTGAAATTTTTATCGGCGATCGGTAAACCTCTTCACCCTTTGTTATTGGAACGTTTCAACCCATTCCCCCATTCCCCCATTCCCTTTGAAGCCCTAATCTGCTCGGAACTGCCCAGACCGCTTAAATCAAAATTCCCTCTACAGAAAATAAGCGTTGAAGTCTTTCCGGAATCTTCATTTTTCTTTGTCACACTGCCGGGGGGTTATTTACACAAGTTGATCAAAAAGCTTTAGTTCTAGTTCCAAAAAACTCACTTTACCTACCGTTAAGGATGTCCATGACTCAACAAGAATCTTCGTCTGCCCTCAAAATCATTCCGCTGGGTGGTCTGCACGAGATTGGTAAAAATACCTGTGTATTTGAATATAATGATGAAATTATTCTCTTAGATGCCGGACTTGCATTTCCCACCGATGAAATGCATGGGGTGAATATTGTGTTGCCGGATATGACCTATCTGCGGAAGAACCGACACAAAATCAAGGGGATGGTGGTCACTCACGGCCATGAAGACCACATTGGCGGGATTGCTTTTCATCTAAAGCAATTTGAGATTCCGGTAATTTACGGACCCCGCTTGGCGATGACCCTGTTGCAGGGCAAGCTAGAAGAAGCAGGGGTGGCCAATCGCACTAAATTAAAGTCCGTTGGTCCTAGGGATATGATTAAGATTGGCTCTGCTTTCTTTGCGGAGTTTATTCGTAACACCCACTCGATTGCGGATAGTTTCACCGTTGCTTTGCACACGCCGATTGGGGTTGTGATTCATACGGGTGACTTTAAGGTTGACCATACCCCGGTTGATGGCGAGTTCTTTGACCTCCAGAAACTAGCCGAGCATGGGGAAAAAGGGGTGCTGTGCTTGATCAGTGACTCAACCAATTCAGAAGTTCCTGGCTTTACGCCTTCAGAGCGATCGGTGTTCCCTAACTTGGATCGGGTGTTTTCCCAGGCAACTGGGCGGCTGTTGGTGACGACCTTTGCCTCTTCGGTCCACCGAATTAACATGATCCTGGAGCTAGCTCAAAAGCACCAGCGGGTGGTTTCAGTTGTGGGCCGCTCAATGTTAAATGTGATTGCCCATGCCCGCAACCTAGGATATATCAAGTGTCGGGATGACTTGTTTCAGCCCCTCCAGAGCATTAACCAGTTGCCTGATGAAGGGGTTTTAATTCTGACTACGGGTTCCCAGGGTGAACCGATGGCGGCTCTATCCCGGATTGCTCGCAAGGAGCACCGTAAGATCAAGATTCGGGAAGGGGATACAGTGGTGTTTTCTGCCAACCCAATTCCAGGGAATACAATCGCGGTGGTCAACACCATTGATCAACTGATGATACAGGGGGCCAAGGTTGTCTATGGCCGTCAGGAGGGAATTCATGTTTCCGGTCATGGGTCCCAAGAGGATCAAAAACTAATGTTGGCCCTCACCCGGCCTAAGTTTTTCCTGCCGGTGCACGGAGAGCACCGGATGCTGATCAAGCATTCTAAGACTGCCCAAAGCATGGGTATTCCGGCTGAAAATATGGTGATCATCAACAACGGGGATGTGGTTAAACTGACCGAATCAGCGATCGCAATTTCAGGCACAGTCCCGTCTGGAATTGAGTTGGTTGATCGTTCTGGTGTGGTTCATGATCATGTCCTTCAGCAGCGGCAGCAATTAGCCGAGGATGGAATTGTCACGATTGCCGCGACGATTAGCTCTCAGGGAGAGCTATTGGCTAAGCCAGAAGTACACCTGCGCGGCGTGGTTGCTCCCACAGACCTAGGGACCATCCAGGGTTGGGTTGAAGAAACCATTGAACAGGTTCTAGACGAACACTTTGGCACCTTTATTGCTACCAGCGGCAATGGGGGCACTGCTACCCATTGGCCAGGTCTGCAGGTGCAACTTGAGCGAGACCTCAATAAGCTGCTGCGACGGCGGCTGTCGAGCCCTCCTACCTTGGTGCTGCTGCTGCAAACCCTTGATGAGTCGCAAACAGCTCCATCTCCAGAGCGGAAGATTGCCGGGGTGGCATCCTAAGCCCCAGCGGCTAACACGGCCTTTAGGGCTGCTTCTAGATCAGTGGTTAGCTGCATAGCTCCCTTCTTGTTAGGACCCTGGCAGTAACGGCTAACAGGCAGGGGGGGGGCAACCCCAATCCTGACATTGCAGCCCCAGCTAGGCACCGCTTGGCTGTAGTCAACCACAATTGGTACTACCTGCACCCCTAAGCCAGGACGATCAGCTTCTGCTTGAATTGCTAGCCGGGCCAGCCCTGGTTTTAGGGGCTGAATTTGGCGCTGCCGAAAAATGTTTCCCTCGGGGAAAATTACCAGAACCTCGCCTTTCTGGAGCAGTTCAACTCCATGGCGCAAGGAAGTCACGGTTGGTCGCTTTGTGTCTACCGCAAACCCACCGAACCTACGTACAAACCACCCTTGAATGCCTTTCATCTCATCGGCTGAAACCATAAACCGCAGATCCCGACCGGTAACATCCCGACCGGCAACGTAGGGAACCATAAAGGCATCCCAGCGGGAGCGGTGGGTGGGGGCCAGCAAAACTGGTCCCCCATCCGGCAAATGATCCTGCCCAAACACTTTAATCTGACCAAAGTAGAGCGGCAGGAGCAGATGCCGCCCCCCCCAGTACATCAGCGGGGCCAGCCAAGGAGAAATCTTTGAGGTTTGCGGAACAGCTTTAACAGACACTCGTTGCCTTTGTTAACAGTCAAGGAAAGCCTTAGGAGAAATCAGCGTTCCACTGATCGCCATCTCTCCAGCAGAAATTGCCTTTAACTCTACCTTAGAAGCAACTGTCACCCTGAAGTTCCCACTAAAGAAACTTAAGTTAGGGATAATACATCTTTGAGGTTCTCTCTCAACCTCGATTGAGCAACTAGTTTTGGCCTTGAGCAAAAGCTAGCGGGCTAAGATTTATAGATGCTGAGAATCCAGGTGCCGATGTAGCGCATCAAGGGGATGTCACCGGGAGATTCAACCCGAGCATTAAAGTAGTACATCCCACCTGAAGAGGGATTCCTGACATTTTTGAGCACAACTTCCACTGGCGTGCCAGCGGGGATGATTTCTTCTGGCTTGATTTCAATCAGCCCATTTTCCCGATCCCAGTTGACTTCTGAGAGGGGCAACTTATCTCCTCCCCTGGCTCCAAAGCTAAAAAATCCGCCTTTGCCACCGCCTGAGCGTAGCTCTATGGCATCGGGATCAAAGGTGCCATGGTAATACTCGGGATAGGAGATAGAAATCCTGGTAATGGCTAACTCCTGGCGACCTAGCTTGAGGCGATAGCGATCGCGAGCACTCGGCGTGCCATAATCTAAAACATACTTTAGCTGTTGCTTGCGAGTAGGTCCATCTCCCCAGGTAAACGTAAAGCCAGGGTTTGTCTGGGCCAAGCTAATCATTGGCAAACCAGTAACCAATAAACTCGAAACGACCAAAGCAGATAAAAGACGCCGCATAGATACTCCTCAACAAACAATAACGGGGACCAACGAGCAGCAGGTCTAAACAGTCCTGCGGTCAGAGAAATCTTACACAAAATTGACTGACTTACATAATTGAGACGTCGAAAACAAAAAAATTGTGCCCCCTATATTCTACTTGCTTCTTACCCCAGCAACGATTAGATCATGCACAGCCCTGAGCACAAAATTTTAGCGAGGAGTTGAGTTTTAACGGTCTTGAATGTATAAAACATCTTGAAGTCCCAAAATAATCAAAAGCATTGGCCTAAAATGCTATGAGTTAAACACCCTGGGTAGCTGGGCATACTATCTAATGATCACAGTTGTTCTAGCTTAAGATCGCAAGGGATAAGCAAGAAGCAAATTTTGAGCCAGAATTATCTGCAGATATGTGCGGGCCGGATTATGGTTTGATGATTGGATGCCTAGTTGCAAGCACGGCTTTAGAGTTTCACAGATGATGTAACGTCAACAAGATTTTATTTGAAATGCTTTTAATAGGATTGCTGGCTCGATCGCTAATAGAAGGGGACGATCAATCCAGATAGAGTAGATCTGCTTTGCCAGGCTTAAGTCAGTTGACGGCAGCCAAAGGACTTGTAAACAGGCAATTCTAGTCCAGCTTGTTGTGATCACGATTTCGCTAGTTTTAAGGAGAATGCATGACCACCGCCGTTGCCAACGAAACAAGTGAACACGAGGATACTAAAGCCCAGCCCCCCAAGAAGATTGGAATTCCCAAGGAAATCTATCCCAATGAAAACCGGGTAGCAGCCACCCCAGCGACAGCGAAAGTACTGCAAAAGCTTGGGTTTGAAGTCTGGGTCGAGTCAGGGGCGGGTGAGGGCGCAAACTATCCGGATCATACCTATCAAGCAGCTGAATGCCAGATCATTCCAGATACCACAACCCTCTGGGAATCGGTTGATATCGTGCTTAAAGTCCGACCCCCAGAGCTTCACCCCAGCTTGGATAAGCATGAAACGGACTTGCTTCCAGAAGGGGGCACGTTAATTAGTTTTATTTGGCCGGCTCAAAATCCAGCCTTGCTTGAGAAGCTCGCCGCCCGCAAAGCCACTGTCTTAGCAATGGATGCTGTGCCTCGGATTACCCGGGCTCAAAAGATGGACGCCCTAAGTTCGATGGCAAACCTGGCAGGCTATCGGGCTGTTATTGAGGCAGCCAGTAACTTTGGCCGCTTCTTTACCGGACAGATTACTGCTGCCGGGAAAGTGCCCCCGGCAACGGTGATGGTGATTGGTGCCGGCGTTGCTGGCCTAGCTGCGATCGGAGCAGCCAATAGTCTTGGTGCGATTGTCCGGGCTTTTGACACCCGCCTGGTGGTTAAAGAACAGGTCCAGAGCATGGGGGCAGAGTTTCTAGAGCTTGACTTTGCCGAAGATGGTTCCGGTGAGGGGGGGTACGCCAAGACCATGAGCAATGAATTTATCCAGGCTGAGATGGCATTATTTGCCGCCCAGGCCAAGGGGGTCGATATCATCATCACCACCGCTTTGATCCCTGGGAAAAAAGCTCCAGAGCTAATCACTGAAGAAATGGTCCAGAGCATGAAAGAGGGCTCAGTCATCGTTGATATGGCCGCAGAACAGGGTGGCAACTGCGCCGTAACTAAACCCGGTGAGGTCTACCGCTACCAAGGGGTGACGATTGTTGGCCTCACGGATCTGCCCAGCCGCATGGCCCCCCAGGCCAGCCAACTTTATGGCACCAACCTTTGTCATCTATTGGATGATATGGGCGGTGCCACCGATTACAAAGTTGATCTTGCTAACGAAGTTGTCCGAGGGGCTTTAGTCTTGCACAGTGGCGAGATCACCTGGCCCCCTCCTAAGCCGGAACCGAAGCCGGAGACTCCTAAGCCGGAGCCCAAACCGGAGCCTTCTGTGGCTCAGCCTGCTGCTGTTGAGGCTGCCAAGCCAAAATCCAAAAGTAGTTTGCTCTGGTTGGTTTTGATTGGATTAACCCTAGTTGGTGTGGGAGTTGGGGCCCCGGAGTCCTTTTTGTCTCACTTCACGGTCTTTATCCTGGCCTGCTTTGTTGGCTGGCAAGTAATCTGGAACGTTAAACCAGCCTTGCATACCCCGCTGATGAGTGTCACCAATGCCATTAGCGGCATCATCATTATTGGCGGCATGCTGCAGATCACTGAGTCTTTGAGTTCTCCGGCCACGATCCTAGGAGCGATCGCTGTCTTGGTGGGCACAATTAATATTTCTGGGGGCTTCCTGGTCACCCAACGCATGCTCAAAATGTTTCAAAAATAGAAGAGGACCATGTCTAATAACCTGGTGACCGTTGCCTACATTGCGGCAAGTGCCTTATTTATTCTTAGTCTGGGCGGTCTTTCCAATCAAGAAACAGCTCGCAAAGGCAATCTATTTGGCATCGCTGGGATGCTGATTGCTTTTGTTGCCACTGCCTTGAGTCCCAATGTCACCGCCTATGGCACCTTGGGGGCAGTTATTTTGCCTGGGGCCTTGATTGGGGCAATTGTCGCCTCTCGGGTGGCGATGACCTCCATGCCTGAACTGGTGGCGATCTTGCACAGCTTTGTGGGGGTGGCGGCAGTCCTAGTTGGGGTAGCCAATGCCTTCCAGCCGGAGCAATTCTTGAGCCCCAGTGAGGCAAAAATCCATCAGATAGAAGTTTTTGTGGGTGTGTTTATTGGCGCCGTCACTTTTTCTGGTTCTGTGATTGCCTTTGGCAAATTACGCGGGATTCTGGGCAGCAAGCCGCTGCTGCTCCCAGGGCGTCACTTGATTAATCTGGGGATTGTTGGGGTTTCAATCTGGCTGGGCGCTCAGTTCATGGGTGCTGAAACCCTCAGTAATGGGCTACAGCCGCTGCTGATCATGACCACCCTTGCTGCAGTTTTAGGCGTCACCCTGGTGATTGCGATCGGGGGTGCGGACATGCCGGTTGTAATTTCGATGCTCAATAGTTACTCAGGTTGGGCTGCCGCCGCTGCTGGCTTTATGCTCTCCAATGATCTGTTGATTATCACCGGGGCTTTAGTCGGTAGTAGCGGGGCAATCCTCAGTTACATTATGTGCAAGGCCATGAACCGTTCCTTCTTCAGTGTGATCTTGGGAGGGTTTGGTGCTAGCGCTCCGAAAACTGCCAGTAGCGATCAACCCGTGGGCGAAGCAGTTTCAACCACAGTTGAGGATGCGGTTGAGCTTCTCCAGGAGGCCAAGAGCGTAATTATTGTTCCAGGCTATGGGATGGCTGTAGCTCAGGCTCAGCATCCTGTTTCCGAGATTACGAAGGTGCTGCGCGATCGCGGGGTCAAGGTCCGGTTTGGGATTCATCCAGTTGCCGGACGCCTGCCGGGGCACATGAACGTTCTCCTGGCTGAGGCCAAAGTTCCCTACGATATTGTCCTGGAAATGGATGAGATCAATGATGACTTTCCGCAAACCGATGCTGTGTTGGTGATCGGGGCCAATGACACGGTTAATCCCAGTGCCATAGAAGACCCCGGTAGCCCGATTGCGGGGATGCCGGTGTTGGAGGTTTGGAAATCGGCTCAGGTTGTGGTGATGAAGCGCAGTATGGCCAGTGGCTATGCTGGGGTTGATAATCCCTTGTTTTACAAGGAGAATACCCGGATGCTGTTTGGGGATGCCAAAAAAAATGTGGATGCGATTCTAGGGAAACTCAGCTACGCCCAAGTCTAAGCTTCAAAGCTGAAATTCCTAAGGCTTGTTTGCTAAGTGCTCAATCTCTCAGTTAGGGATTGGGCACTTTTTATCTCTGTAAACTATTACTCCCCTCCAATTCAATAAGATCAGACCCTGACAAGAACAGGATCAAGCTTAGTGAACCAGTCCTGAACGCAAAGCTCTCACTGCTGCCTGGGTGCGATCATCGGCACAGAGCTTGTTGAGGATATTACGAACGTGGGTTTTGACGGTGCCAACGGTGATAAAAAGTTTCTCGGCAATCACAGCGTTGCTGCATCCTTCCACAATTAGCTGTAGAACTTCAAGTTCGCGATCGGTAAGGGGATAGGCTTCAATAATCTGATTATATTCTGAGTCTGTGGCACTAATCGAGACCGTTTCATCTGCTGGATTAACCGACTCTCCAGATTTAGACTGCCGGGTTTGCTGTAGGACAACCCCCGCGATCGCTGGGTCAATCCAAGAAAACCCCTCTTGGGTGACTTGAATCGCTTCAAGGAGGTTATCGGAGCTGACATCTTTCATGCAGTAGGAATCAGCCCCAGCAGCAAAGGCAGCCAAGACAACTTGCTCGTTATCTCGCAAGGTTAAGATCAAGACGCGGGTACTGGTCTCTGGTGCCATGTCCTTGATGTGGCGGGTCACCTCGATCCCATCCATATCCGGCAGACCCACATCAACAATCGCTACGTCGGGTTTGTGGTCTCCAACCAGTTTCAGCCCTTTGGTGCCATTGGCGGCTTCTCCTACCACCACCACACTGCCTTGTTGTTGCAGTGCCATCCGCATCCCGACCCGTGTAAGGTCATGATCTTCAATTAAAACAACACGAATTGGATTCATACCAAGAATTTAATCCAGAGTTTTGAGAAATAACTTTGATCAAGTCAAGGCTAAGAAGAAGGGTTTATGGCTGATCTAGCCCGGCACCGCCACGACTATCTCTTAAACGAATATTATCACAGTCTAAAGCTGGCTTAAGCCGGTTCAAAGTTAGCTAGAATCTCTAGCTGAGGGTTTATCAGGGTTTACACTGGCCGAGTCTTGCTGCTTTGAGCGAATCCTCAGCTGAGGATTGAATTGAGGATTGTCTCCACAAGATTAATTAGCCACTTTTTATCAGCCCAGTGAATCTTTGTAATCCGGTATTTTGACCAGATCCCCTGCTGCCACGCTAACAAATGATTGATTTAAATCCTAGCTGCTAATTCTGCCTTGCTAATTCTGCTCAAGCATCCAGGGCAAAGTCAAGTTTGACGACTCGCTATTGGCAACGGAGATGCTTAAAACAGCGTTAAATTTAGGGTCAAAGAATCCTTAGAGATATTCTTTGCTGAACTAACAAAAAGTATTGATAGACTTGTTTGGCCCCAGTCAAATTCCTTAGCTTCTGAGACTTCTACAATGGTGGAAGTGAGCTGATTGATCGCGATTGATTTAGATTTTGGCACTTTTTTAACCTATGGCATTTTCTGGGATTATTCGCACCCTTGAGCGATCGCCGCTGACCACAGAACTGTTAACCAAGCTGGAGCGAAATCATACCCTTAGCTTGAGTGGGGTGGGTCGGTTGCCAAAGGGCCTGGTTGCCTCAACCTTGGCCCAGGCTCAACAGCGCAACTTGGTTGTGATCACAGCCACCCTAGAGGAAGCCGGACGCTGGAGTGCACAATTAGAAGCCCTGGGCTGGCCAACGGTGCATTTTTATCCCACCTCTGAGTCTTCTCCCTACGAACCCTTTGATCCAGAATCAGAAATGACCTGGGGCCAGTTGCAGGTGCTGGCGGATCTCGTGGCCCAAAAACCAGTAGCGATCGTGGCCACAGAGCGATCGCTGCAACCCCATCTGCCACCGATGGCGGCATTTGAGTCCTATTGTCTGACAATCAACCAGGGCTCGGAGCTGGACCTGAGCGCCTGGGGTCGGGAGCTAGCCCGGTTGGGGTATGAGCGCGTCCCCCTAGTGGAAACGGAAGGACAATGGAGCCAGCGGGGAGACATTGTAGACGTGTTTCCGGTGGCGGCAGAGCTGCCGGTGCGGTTGGAGTGGTTTGGGGATGAACTAGATCAAATTCGGGAGTTTGACCCCACTAGCCAGCGATCCCTAGATAGCATTGGTCAGGTTGTGCTCACGCCCACCAGTTTTAAACCGATTCTAATCGCCGCTCTTCAAAGTCGGGGCGGCATAGATGAATTTCTCACCCCAGAGGAACAGGAGCAGTGGCAAACCGGATCCCCGGAAGGGTTGCGGCGGTTTTTGGGCCTGGCCTTTGCCCAACCAGCCTGTTTACTGGATTATCTGCCTGAGAATACCCTGATTGCGCTAGATGAGCCAGAACAGTGCCAGGCCCACAGCGATCGCTGGTGGGAACACGCCCAGGAGCAGTGGCAGGCCAAAGCTGTCTTGCCGAAACTTCATCGCCCCTTTGCCGAATCCATCACTGCGATTGAGCGATTTCAGCGGTTGTTCCTATCAGAATTGGCGGAGGAACAACAGGGATTAAATTTAGCCAGTCGCCCGGTTCCAGCCGTACCTCATCAGTTTGGCAAGTTGGCCGAAACTCTACGGGCTGAGCGGGACCGGGGTTTCTCTGTTTGGTTGGTCTCCGCTCAGCCTTCTCGCTCTGTGGCCCTGTTACAGGAGCACGATTGTCCGGCTCAGTTTGTTCCCAATCCCCGCGACTATCCGGCGATTGAAAAGCTGCAAGCTCAGCGGACCCCTGTGGCTCTTAAGTATTCCGGCCTCGCTGAAGTCGAGGGCTTTATTCTCCCCACCTTTCGCCTGGTGGTGGTCACCGATCGAGAGTTTTTTGGTCAGCACAGTTTGGCAACCCCCAGCTATGTCCGCAAGCGCCGCCGGGCGGCTTCCAAGCAGGTAGACCCCAACAAACTCTGTCCGGGGGACTTTGTTGTCCACCGCAACCACGGGATTGGCAAATTTATCAAGCTCGAAAGTCTGTCGATTAATCAGCAGACGCGGGAGTATCTGGTCTTGCAGTATGCCGACGGCTTACTGCGGGTAGCAGTAGATCAACTTGGCTCCCTGTCTCGGTTTCGGGGGGCGGAGGATAAAGCCCCAGAATTAAACAAAATGTCCGGCAATGCCTGGGAGCGCACCAAGGGTAAGGTCCGCAAGGCGATTAAAAAAGTCGCCGTTGATCTACTTAAACTCTACGCTCAGCGGGCGGAACAGCAGGGCTATACCTATCCTGTAGATACTCCCTGGCAGCAGGAGCTGGAAGATTCCTTTCCCTATCAACCCACCCCTGACCAGCTCAAGGCCACTCAAGACATGAAGCGGGATATGCAGAGCGATCGGCCGATGGATCGCCTGGTCTGCGGCGATGTCGGGTTCGGCAAAACCGAGGTCGCCATTCGGGGGATTTTTAAAGCGGTAAATGCGGGCAAACAGGTGGCTTTTCTAGCCCCGACCACTATTTTGACCCAGCAACATTACCACACCCTCAAGGAACGGTTTGCCCCCTATCCCGTCCAGGTGGGTCTACTTAACCGGTTTCGCACCCCGGAGGAACGGCGACAAATTCAGCAGCGGCTGGTCACGGGGGAGCTAGATGTCGTGGTCGGAACCCATCAGTTGCTTGGCAAGGGCGTCCAGTTTCGAGATCTGGGTCTGCTGGTCGTGGACGAGGAACAGCGGTTTGGGGTGAATCAAAAAGAAAAAATTAAGTCCCTAAAAACCCTGGTCGATGTTTTGACCCTCAGCGCCACCCCGATTCCCCGGACACTCTACATGGCCCTATCTGGGGTGCGGGAAATGAGCTTAATTACCACCCCACCGCCCTCCCGACGACCGATTAAAACCCACATGGCTGCCTACGATCTGGAGGTGATGCGCAGTGCCATTTGCCAGGAACTGGATCGCGGCGGGCAAATTTTTTATGTGGTGCCCCGAGTCGAAGGGATTGAGGACGTAGCCGGAAAGCTCCGGGAGATGGTTCCCAGTGCCCGGATTGCCATCGCCCACGGGCAGATGGTCGAGGGGGAACTTGAAGCCACGATGCTGACCTTTAGCAGTGGTGAAGCTGATATTTTAGTCTGCACCACGATTATTGAATCAGGCTTGGATATTCCCCGGGTAAATACAATTTTGATTGAAGATGCCCAACGGTTTGGCTTGTCTCAGCTCTATCAGCTGCGCGGGCGGGTCGGGCGAGCTGGGATTCAGGCCCACGCCTGGCTGTTTTATCCTCGCCAAAGCAGCTTATCAGCGGCAGCCCGTCAGCGGCTGCGAGCTTTGCAGGAGTTTACGCAGTTGGGGTCTGGCTATCAATTGGCGATCCGGGACATGGAAATCCGGGGGGTGGGTAATCTTCTAGGCGCAGAGCAGTCGGGGCAAATGGATGCGATCGGCTTTGATCTGTATATGGAAATGCTAGAGGAGTCGATTAATGAGATTCGCGGTCAAGCCATTCCCCAGGTGGATGATACCCAAATTGATTTGAACCTGACCGCTTTTATCCCGGCTGATTACATCCCCGATCTCGATCAAAAAATGAGTGCCTATCGGGGGGTAGCCTCTGCCAGTTCTAAGGTAGAACTGACACAAATTGCCGTTGCCTGGAGCGATCGCTATGGTCCGCTGCCACCAGCGGCTGGGCAGTTAATTCGAATCATGGAACTCAAGCAGCTTGCTAAAACCCTTGGCTTTGCCCGAATTAAGCCAGAGGGCAAGCAGCACGTGGTTCTAGAAACGCCCATGGAGGAACCGGCTTGGAACCTGCTTAAAGAAAATCTCCCAAATCACCTTCACTCTCGGTTTGTCTATACCCCTGGGAAAGTCACGGTTCGGGGCTTAGGTATTCTAGGGGCCAATCAGCAGCTAGAAAATTTGATTGACTGGTTGGGTAAAATGCAAGGGGCACTGCCTGAACTTGCGGCTGTCTAAAGTAATCTCTAAAGCCCCCTCTAAAGCACTCTCTAGAGTTCTGAAGGCGTATCAGGGGCAACCTCAATTCCCCCTTGTTGCTGCACAGACTGTTGTTCGGTAATCAAATCGCTTAACTCATCAATATTGACGCCGATACCCTGACAAGCGGCCTCTAGTGCTTGCTGAAATCGATTTAGATCTTGACCATAGCCACATTGCCAAGCAGCAGTCTGAATTCCCTGCTTGGCGTTGGCTTTAGCACAGTCAACCAGTTCGATGC
>JBGTDP010000146.1:0-22010 GCA_041748255.1 Thermosynechococcaceae cyanobacterium
CGTAAGGATGGGGTGCTGCAGCAGGCCTTTAATCCCCTGCCCAAGCGGGTGATTCCTGCAGTTGTTTCCCGGTTCAAAATTATTGCGGAGCTAGATATTGCTGAGCGCCGCACCCCCCAGGATGGCCGGATTAGACGGTTCTTTCAGGGGCGCAAGGTTGATTTTCGGGTCAATACCCTGCCCAGTCGGTTTGGCGAGAAAGTCGTGCTGCGGATTTTGGATAACGCCTCCACCCAGCTAGGTCTGGATAAGCTGATTACCGAGCCCGATAGCCTGGAAGTGGTGCGGAATATGACCCGTCGTCCCTTTGGGTTGATTCTGGTTACTGGACCCACGGGTTCAGGGAAGACAACCACCCTTTACTCAGCCCTAGCAGAATGCAATGACCCAGGGATTAATATTTGTACGGTTGAAGACCCGGTGGAATACACGCTGCCGGGACTGACTCAGGTTCAGGTCATCCGGGAAAAAGGGGTTGATTTTGCCTCGGTGCTGCGGGCCTTTTTGCGCCAAGATCCTGATGTGATTTTGGTGGGAGAGACTCGGGATAAGGAAACAGCTAAAACGGCGATTGAAGCTGCCCTCACCGGACACCTAGTGCTGACAACCCTGCACACCAACGATGCTGCCAGTGCGATCGCTCGCCTGAGTGAAATGGACGTTGAGTCGTTTATGGTTTCTGCCTCTTTGATTGGGGTGGTAGCCCAGCGGCTAGTGCGGCGGGTTTGCCCCGATTGCCGAATTCCCTACACCCCCAGCCCAGAGGAACTTGCCCGCTTTGGTCTGGCGGTTTCCCAGGATTTGGATATTACCTTTTATAGAGCAAAGGCCCTGTTGCCAGAAGAGATTCAAGTAGCCAAGGCCAACCAGGAACCCATCTGTGACACCTGTAATGGGGTTGGCTATCGGGGCCGCTGTGGGGTTTATGAAATCATGCAGATTAGCGATCGGCTTCAGAGCCTGATTACCGAGGGGGCCCCCACCGAACAGCTTAAAGAAGTGGCGGTGGAAGAGGGAATGATCACTCTCTTGGCCTACAGTTTAAATTTAGTCAAGCAAGGCTATACAACCCTAGCCGAAGTTGAGCGGGTCACCTTTACGGACAGTGGCCTGGCCTCAGAGCTGAAGGTGAAACGTAAAACCTCGCTTACCTGCCGAGTCTGCGGAGCTGAGGCCAAACCAGAGTGGTTAGACTGCCCCTACTGTATGACGCCTCGGTTTACAACTGATTAATTACAACTGACTAACGATTCAACACCAGGGGGATGCCATGGATTATATGATTGAAGACCTGATGGAACAGGTGGTCGAAAGTGGGGGGTCCGATTTACATCTTTCGGCGGGCTTGCCGCCTTATATTCGCGTCAATGGGCATTTAACCTCAACTGAGCACGAGCCCCTCACCGCTGAGCAGTGTCAGCGGTTGATCTTTAGTATGCTCAACAATACGCAGCGCAAACACCTAGAGCAAACCTGGGAGCTAGATTGTTCCTATGGGGTTCGGGGTCTAGCTCGGTTCCGGGTTAACGTCTATAAAGATCGCGGCACCTATGCTGCAGCCCTACGCACCTTGAGTTCTCAAGCGCCAAGTATTGAGACCTTAGGCTTACCCAATATAGTCCGGGAGATCACTGAGAAGCCTCGGGGGTTGGTTTTGGTCACCGGTCCAACCGGATCAGGCAAGTCTACGACCTTGGCCTCGATGATTAACAACATTAATCTCACCCGAGCTGAACATATTCTCACCGTTGAAGATCCGATTGAGTTTGTCTACGAGCCGGTGAAGAGTTTGATCCATCAACGGCAGGTGGGGGAAGATACCAAAAGCTTTGCCAATGCACTCAGGGCCGCCCTGCGGGAAGATCCGGATGTGATTTTAGTGGGGGAGCTGCGAGATTTGGAAACCATCCAACTGGCAATTAGTGCTGCTGAAACCGGGCATCTGGTCTTTGGCACCTTGCACACCAGTTCTGCGGCCCAAACCGTTGACCGGATGGTGGATGTCTTCCCCCCGGAACAGCAAACCCAGATCCGGGTGCAACTATCCAATTCTCTAGTGGCAGTTTTTAGTCAGACCCTGGTTCCCAAGCAGAACCTCAAGCCAGGAGAGTATGGTCGGGTGATGGCCCAGGAGATTATGGTGGTGACCCCGGCGATCGCCAACCTGATCCGAGAAGGCAAGACCTCCCAGATCTACTCGGCGATTCAAACCGGGGGGAAATTGGGCATGATTACCCTGGAGAAAGTCCTTGCCGATCACTATCAGGCAGATATAATTTCCTTGGAGGCCGCCATGGCTAAAACATCTCGACCGGACGAACTTCAGCGGTTAATGGGTGCTAGGACAACACCGGTGTCTACCTATGCAGGTCGATAGGCGGGGTCCAGTTAATTACAAGTGTTACTTCGGCCAAGGTTGAGCTATGCCCACCTATGTTGCTCGAGCCCGTGACGCCCGAGGAAATCCTAGTCGCCGCCGGGTTGTCGCCAAATCCCCCCGCGATGTCCGGCTCAACTTGCAAAAGCAAGGGCTATTTATTTTAGACATTCACGAGGCCCAACCTTTTCGCCTCAGCGGTGAGCTTGATCTTGGGTTTCTGACCAAGATCTCCGTCAAGGACAAAGCAATTTTCTCTCGCCAGTTTGCTGCCCTGGTCAATGCAGGGGTGGCAATGGTTCGTAGCCTGGGGGTAATGGCCGAACAGGCTTCAAATTCAAAGCTAAAAAAAATTTTACTGGAAGTGAATTCAGATGTGCAGCAGGGCTCAACCCTCTCAGAGGCAATGCGCTCCCATCCAGAGGCTTTTGATAAGTTGTACGTCAGTATGATTCAGGCTGGAGAAGCGGGGGGCGTTTTAGATGAGGTCTTAAACCGGCTCTCAAAACTGCTTGAAGATCAAGCCCGGTTGGCCAACCAGATTAAATCAGCCATGGCCTATCCGCTTACTGTTGGCTTTTTGGCGATCGCGATTTTTCTGGGAATGGTGATTTTTTTAATTCCGGTCTTCAGTGGAATTTTTGAGCAGTTAGGGGGCGACTTGCCGGTCTTTACGCAATTTATGGTCACCCTGAGTGAGTTTTTGCGTACCCCTATCTACGCGGTGTTTGCGATCCTGCTGATCTTTGGTGGCGGATTTTTCCTGCGGCGATACTATAAAACCCCCACTGGCCGGGAAACAATTGATCGGCTACAGCTAAAGTTGCCCTTGTTTGGGGATTTGATCCAAAAAACAGCGGTGGCCCGCTTCTGCCGAACGTTTGGAGCCCTTTCCCGCTCTGGGGTGCCAATCTTAAGTTCCCTGGAAATTGTCCGAGATACCGCTGGCAATCAAATTATCGCTAATGCCCTGGATCAGGTGCGGCGAGAGATTCAAAGTGGGGGCATGATCAGCCTGGCCCTGCAAAAAGAAAATGTTTTTCCCCTACTGGCGGTTCAAATGATCAGCGTTGGCGAAGAAACCGGAGAAATCGACAAAATGTTAATGAAGGTGGCCGATTTCTATGAAGATGAAGTAGAACAGGCTGTCAAGGCCCTCACTAGTATTATGGAACCGATCATGATTGTCGTCTTAGGTGGGATGGTGGGGTCAATCTTAATTGCCATGTATCTGCCGATGTTTAAGATCTTTGACCTAGTGAAGTAACTGGTTAAGTAGCCCTAGAAAAGCGGCAAACCCAAGCAGCAATGACCTACAGTAGATCCTAAGTGATCGCCCTGAGTAGATTTCAGTTCCCAAAGGAAGGGTTGAGTGAATCAGGACAGGACAACATCCAGTCAGGCAAATTGGCGTCCCCAGCCAAATCTAGTGCCGACCTATTACACCCTTCTGGCGCTGGAGCCTTCAGCCTCTGTCCAGGAGGTGCGCCGGGCCTATCGCGAAAAAAGCAAGCTGTATCATCCCGATACAACCACCCTGCCGTCAGCGGTGGCCACGGAAAAATTTCGCCAGCTAAATGAGGCTTACGCCACCCTCAGTAGCCCAGAGCGGCGTCAGGGCTATGATCGCAAAATTGGCTTTTCCCGAATTTATGTTGCTCAGCCCTCGCCAAATCTGAATTCGCCCCGAGACAGTACTTCTGCTTATCTCGATCCCAATCATCGCCCCCTTTCCCCTGGAGAGCTGTTTGCCCTATTTATCCTCGGGGTCACCTTTGTTGCCTGCTTGATTTTGGCTTTATTCGTGGGCTTAACTCGCGGGGAAACTGCCTTTCAAGCTTTGAGAACCCCGGTTGCCGAGCCGCAAGAAATCCAAACGTCACAATCTCCAGCGGAACTTGAGCAAATTCAGCCCAGTCAACCCCAGCAGTCTCAGCCAGTGATTCCTTTGTCCCCTGAATCAGCCTTTTTGCGTTCTGACCCCTCCTATGATTGAGTCACCGATTCCTTCTGATACCCCTTTATACAATCACCCCCTGCCCTCGATTGAGCAATGGCTGCAGGACCAAGGCTGTACCCAAGATCAAGAGGACCTGCATTTTTGGCGGGTTGAGCGATCAAGCTGGAGAGCCGAGCTGAGGCTTGATGTTGAAGAGCTAACCGTTTGCTACCTGGGAGCTGGTGAAGCCGGTCAGAATATTCAGCGGGCCTTTAAGTACTCCCTCAGCCGCCAAGACATTAACGACGCGATCTTTTCTGGTCCCTAACCCCTAGACCTGGCCAAAGCGCCGCTGGCGTTGCTGATAGTCCTGAAGGGCGTGGTGAAACTGATCGCGATTAAAATCTGGCCAGAGGGTGGAGGTAACATAGAGCTCCGTGTAGGCCAGTTGCCAGAGCAGGAAGTTGCTCAACCGCATTTCGCCGCTGGTCCGAATCAATAAATCGGGATCTGTGATCCCGGCGGTGTAGAGGTGCTGCTCAAATAGGTTTTCATCAATATCTTCTAGAAGCAGTTTGCCCTGTTGAACTTGAGCGGCGATGGCGCGACAAGCCTGTAAGATTTCTCCTCGTCCGCCGTAGTTAGTGGCAACGATGAACTGAATTCGCTGGTTCTGGCTGGTCATAGAGACTGCTCGCTCAATTTCAGCCTGCAGGGAGCTGGGCAGGGAGGCTAAATCCCCAACAAAATGAATCTGGACCCCTTCAGCGATCATCTCTTGCAGCTCCTGTCGCAGCACCCGCTGAAACAGGGTCATCAAAAAATCAACTTCCTCCAGGGGTCGTCCCCAGTTCTCTGTAGAAAAAGCATAGGCAGTTAGAGATTGAATTCCCCAGTCCTGACAACAGCGCAGTAGGTCCTTGAGGGCATCAACCCCTCGCCGGTGTCCCATGATCCGGGGTAATCCCTGACGTCGAGCCCAGCGACCATTGCCATCCATAATCACCGCAACGTGTCGAGGGAGTCGCTGAGCATCAAGATCGGTGGGTAACGCTTGCAATGCAGTTGGTTTGGCAGTCATTTCTTTCTACGAGTAGGCGAAAGCAGACGTAGTAAACGGGTCAAAGCACCCAGACCCTTTTCTGCAATCTGACGGCTGAGGTTTTTTAAGCCCGGTGCCACTGGCTCCCGCTCTCCTGACCAGGAGAGTTTATCCTCTAGCAGTTCCTTCAGTCTACTGCCAGTCAAAGGCCGATTGAGAATCCCTCTTTCAGCCAGGGTAATTGAGCCTGTTTCTTCTGAAACCACCACACAGGCACAATTTTCAACCCGCTCTGTAATCCCCATTGCGGCTCGGTGGCGCGTGCCTAACTGCCGGGAGGCCGATCGCTCAGAAATCGGCAGAATCACCCCCGCCGAGACAATCCGGGAACCTCGAATCAGCACCGCCCCGTCATGGAGCAGGGTTTGGGTTTGAAAAATCGTCTGCAGCAATTCTTTTGAAACCGCAGCATTAAGTTTGACCCCCGGCACTGAAAAGTCTCGCTCATCAATGGGGCCATTGGTTTCCAGGATCAGCAGGGCCCCGGTTCGGTTTTGAGACAGGGACTTAACCGCATCAACAATTTCATCGACAACATTATCGGTTTTAGGCACCGATCCTGGCCCCGGCCGCAGCAACTTAAAAATTTCACCCCGCCCCAGTTGCTCTAGAAATCGCCGCACCTCAGACTGCAAAATCACGGCCATGGCCACGGCTGAGCCAATCACCAGATTGTTCAAGACAAAGTTAAGCAAGGTTAACCCAAAAAAGTTACTGGCAGCGGCGGCCAGCATCAAGGCAATGAAGCCCCGCACCATCCACAGGGTGCGCCGCTCGGCAATCACCAGCAGCACCATATAGGTCAAGGCCAAAACCAATCCAATATCGGTTAGGGCAAGGAACAACTGAGTCCAGTTATGGTTTGTCAGCCATTGCTTCAACCCTTCCATTTACTTTGGATCAACCTTTGACGACGTGAGCACTGCTTAAAGATTCAGCCAGACATAAACCAACTTCGCTAGGCTGACTGAAGGGCCCCAGGTAACAGATTTTCTGACCCTGCTGGTGTCAGTGGGTGACCAATTTCTCCGGAAGCCGATCTTGACGAATTAAATCTTGATAAGTTTCCCGCTTCAGGATCAGACTGGCATCTCCCCCCTGAACTAAAACCGCTGCCGGACGGGGTAACCGATTGTAGTTGGAGGCCATACTGTAATTGTAGGCTCCCGTTGCATTGATCACGAGAATATCTCCCGCTTGCATCTGGGGTAAAGCCGCATCTTTGAGCAGGATATCCCCTGATTCGCAATGCTTGCCAGCAATTGTCACGGTTTCAGTGGCGGGGGAGACCATGCGGTTGGCAACCACCGCTTGATAGCCAGATTGATAGGTAATTGGCCGGGGATTATCGGACATGCCACCATCCACAGCCACATAGGTCCGGCAATCGGGTACGACTTTTTGACTGCCAACGGTATAAGCCGTCACACAGGCAGATCCAATCAGCGATCGCCCCGGTTCACACAGCAGTTTGGGCAGGGGGATTTGTTTGTCCTCACAGGCTTGGGCAATGCCTGTGCATAGCACTTGCACCCAGGCATCAATCGTGGGCGGGTTGTCCGCATCCAGGTAGCGAATTCCCAGGCCTCCTCCAAGATTAAGCTCTGCCATTACTAAGCCCTTTTTAGCGGCTTGGAGCAACCAGTCTGTCATCACCCCAGTGAGATCCTGGTGGGGCTGCAACTCAAAAATCTGGGAACCAATGTGGGCGTGCAGACCAATCCATTGAATCGCCGTTTGGTCCTTGGCAAAGGCAAACACTTGCTCAAGTTGATTGGGATCAAAGCCAAATTTACTGTCTAGGTGGCCAGTGCGAATGTACTCATGGGTATGACACTCAATCCCAGGGGTGACCCGCAGCATCACTCGCGGCGGCTGCGCTTGCAGGGGGGCCAACTCGGCTAGTAGATGCAACTCGAGCCAGTTGTCAGCCACGATCGTGCAGCCCGAGCTTAGGGCTAGTTCCAGCTCTGGGCGGGACTTATTGTTACCGTGAAAGTAGATCCGGCCCGGATCAATTCCTGCTTCCAGGGCGGTGTAGAGTTCTCCCCCGGAAACCACATCAATTCCCAGCCCTTCACTGCCAGCGATCGCGCACACAGCCAGACAACTCCAAGCCTTAGAAGCGTATAAAACCAGGGACTCCCCCGGATAGTATTGCTGCAAAGCGTGCCGGTACTGTTGGCAAGCGATTCGCAGGGTCTGCTCATCCAAGATATACAGGGGAGAGCCAAACTGCTGTACCAACTCAACCACCTCACAACCGCCAATTTCTAAATGGCCGTGGGGGTTGGTTTGGGCACTTAGAGGTAAAAGCTGCTGATTGGGCGATCGCGTCTCCAAACAATCGGATAGGGAGGTCTCAGGGGGGGCAACCGTTTCCTGATCGGGAATAAAAACCATAAACCACTACAACACAATGCCTTTACCAGTGTACAATTAGCGGCTGTCAATCGTAGAGGCAGTTTGTACTGGTGGCTTCGCTTCACTTAAAACCGCTGACATTTAACCTGCTAACCGCGGCTGTCCAGCTAGATATAGACTGCTTTGGTGGGTTCTGGACCCTGGAAGGCTATCAGCGGGAACTTGAGAGTCCCAACAGTGAGTTGCTGGCCCTGACGGCTGAGGGGGCAACGTGTACTGCTTCCCAGGTGCTTTCGACTTCAGACTCCTTATTGGTGGGAGTGGGATGCCTCTGGGCAATTCTCACCGAGGCTCATATTACCTGCTTGGCAATCCATCCCCAATTTCAGCACCAGGGCTTGGGATCAATTTTGCTGCTGGCATTACTCAAGGCTGCCTGCGATCGAGGGCTGGAACAGGCAACTCTTGAGGTTCGGGCCTCTAATCAGGCTGCCCTGGGCCTCTACCAAAGATTTGGCTTTCAAACTGCGGGACGGCGGCGGCGCTACTATGCAAATCCCCAAGAAGACGCCTTAATTCTTTGGCGGGAGGGGCTACAATCTGGCAACTTTAAGCAGAACCTAGAGCAATGGCAGCAGCAGTTTGAGGCAGACTTGGCCCAAGCAGGCCATCAACTGATTGGCTTGCCCACCGATGGTCCTTAGGCTCGAATTTGAATCGGCATGATTAAGTAGGTCATCTTTCGACCGGCCAGGGGAGAGACAATTGCCGGGGTGGTCTCCGAATTGAGTTGCAGCTGAATCTCAGTGCTGTCCATTGCCTTGAGACCCTCAACCAGATACCGGACATTAAAGGCAATTTCTAGATCTTCCCCTGAAATTTGGGCTGGGAGAGATTCTTCGCCACTGCCAAACTGCGGGGCTTCGGCAGAGAGACCGACTTGCTGCTCCACACTATCTATTTTTAGTTTGACAATGTTGTTTTTCTGAGCTGCCAGAACCGCAATTCTCTCTAAAGCAGCCACAAATAACTGGCGCTCAATCGTGATCTGACGGGCAAATTGCCGCGGAATTAATTGATTATAAGCTGGGTACTGGCCTTCCAATAAACGGCTACTCAGGCGAGCTGTTCCCAGATCAGTGGCAAACTCAAACACAATCTGAGTCGGATCAAACCGAACCATTAGATCCACATCCTGGCGAGCCAAGAGTCGCTCTAGCTCCCGTAGAGCCTTGGCCGGAACAGTCATCGTCATCTCAGCCGTTTGGGTGGGCTGGGGGGATGCTGCGACTGCCAAGCGATGACCATCAGTAGCGGCAAACTCTAGAGAATCGGGTTGGGAACTTAAATGAAGCCCCGTCAAGATTTGCTTAGATTCATCATTGCTAGCGGCAAACAATGAGCTTTGAAGACCTGAGACTAAAGCCTGGGCTGACAGCAACAGGGGTTCCACTTGATCAATGACTGGCAGCCCGGGGAACTCTTCAGCCTCAATCCCCTGAAATTGGTAGCGGCCCTGGGCACAGGCCAAGTGCACTGAGATCCCTTCGGTTTGAATCGTCACCGGGGCACTGGGCAATCGAGAAACAATATCGTTGAGAAACCTGGCTGGTATAGTGATTGCTCCAGATTCTTCAGTTTGAGCCGGGATCCAAATTTGCATCCCCAGGTTGAGGTCAAAAACAGCTAGCCCTAAGCGACCCGTCTCAGCAGTTAACAACACATTGGCTAGAACCGGATGGGTGGGGTTAGCCGGAACGATCCGACTCAGGAGAGATAACTTGGCACTTAAGTCGTTTTGGTCGCAAACCAGTTTCACAGTGTTTCGGACCGTCTTGTAGCAACTTGGGAGCACATACTAGCATCCTGTTCTTCTAGACTCCAAATTCCACCCTGTTCAGCCTGCGAAGATCTCTTCTATTAGAATTTAAATTTAAATAGGTAGTAGTAGTAGGGCCTGTGGAAACTGTGGAAAAGAAATTCAATCCCTCTCCCTATGAGGATTTCCGGCATTTCTCCCTGTGGAAAACCTGTGGAAAAAGTGCCTACTTTTTCCACAGGTAAAAAAAGGCCCCAAAACTTTTCCCCAGAAAACCAGAGTTTTCCACAAGTTTTCCCCAGAGTTTTCCCCAGAAAACCGGGAGTTTTCCCCAGGTATTTAAGAGCTTTACAATTCTTTACTGTATTTCGTAATAAAAATTATTTTTGTAGCTTTGGCGCTTTTGATCTAAACATCAAGGACGAATGAAGTTACTCTGGGGCTTGACTGGCTAAGTTAATCCGATCGCTGAGTTGTCGGAGGGTTTGGGCCGTGGCTGGGTCAGTCCGTTGCAGCTCAGAGACTTTATCGCAGCTATACATCACCGTTGTGTGATCCTTGCCGCCAAATGCCTCGCCAATTTTGGGCAAACTCAGGCCGGTATGCTGGCGCATCAAGTACATGCCAATTTGTCGAGCCATACTGATTTCACGGCGGCGGGAACTACCCTTGAGATCTTCAATTGGGACCGTAAAAGTATCAGAAACCGCCTGAATCACCGTTTGGGGCGAGGCTTCCATCGTTGTGGTGGTGGGATTTAAGACGGGGGCAATATTCTCAATTGTCATTGACAGGCCAGAAATTGAGATGTAGGCCACAGCCCGGATCAAAGCCCCTTCGAGTTCTCGAATGTTAGAGGTATAGCTTGAGGCAATGTATTCGATCACCTCTCGGGGCAGACGAATATTGTCGTACTCGGCCTTTTTTTGCAAAATTGCCATCCGGGTTTCTAAGTCGGGGGGCTGAATATCAGCAATCAGGCCCATAGAAAACCGCGAGCACAGCCGCTCCTGCAGCCGAGGAATCTGACTGGGGGGGCGGTCAGAGGCCAGGACAACCTGTTTCCCGGCTTCGTGCAGGGTGTTAAAGGTGTGGAAAAACTCCTCCTGGGTATATTCCTTGCCTTCAATAAACTGAATGTCATCGACTAAAATTACATCCACCGCCCGGTAGTGCTCGCGAAAACTCTGCATACTGTCTTTGCGAATTGCGGCAATTAAGTCGTTGGTAAACTGCTCAGTGGAGACGTAAAAAATCTTGGCGTTGGCGTCAATTTCCAGGCGGTAGTGCCCGATCGCTTGCATCAGGTGGGTTTTCCCTAACCCGACCCCACCGCATAGAAACAGGGGATTGAACTCCCGCCCCGGTGACTCGGCCACTGCCAAACAGGCTGCGTGGGCCATGCGATTATTGGGGCCAACCACGTAGCGCGAAAAGACATATTTAGGGTTTAGGTCACTGAGCTGCTGACGGTTGGCTTTGGGCAAGCTGGCGTCTGGCTCACTGCTACTGAGTGCCGGAAAGGGGGACTCTGGCTCATTTGCCGTGGATTCAGTGCCTGGGGCGATCGTAATTTGAATCTCAATCGGCCGCCCTAAAATCTCTTGGACTGCATTGGCGATCGTTTTGACGTAATACTTCTGGAGCCAGTTGCGGGCAAACGGATTAGGGGTGCTGATTACCAGACAAGTTTCATTGAGCTGTTCAGCATTGGCTGTTTTGATCCAGGTTTCAAAGGTGGGACGGCTTAATTGCATCTGCAACCGTTCAAGAACCTGGTTCCAGAGACTCTCAATCGCAATTTCCACTACCTACCTCAATGGAGCTTCGTAAATATAAGACTTTGGAAGCCTCGCAGGAGCGAGTGATAAGATTGTAGTCTAATAATTTCTGAGTCGTTAACTTTAAGACAACTGTCGCCAGCGAACTATCATGACCAAACGCACCCTCGGCGGGACAAACCGTAAACAAAAAAGAACGTCTGGCTTTCGAGCCCGAATGCGAACTAAAAATGGCAGGGCTGTGATCAAGGCTCGGCGACGCCGAGGGCGTCAGCGGCTAGCAGTCTGAGCTTAAGGCCAAGGCCTTAGCTCACCCCCCAATGCTGGCAAAGCCAAATCGATTGCGTAAACGGCGGGATTTTTCTGCTGTTTACCAGCAGGGCACTCGTCACAACACGGCTCATCTAACCCTAAGAGCTCGTCGGCGGGCTCGGGATCTGAGTGAATCTGCTCTAGCAGTTAATCTTCCAACCCGCATTGGCCTCTCGATTAGTCAGAAGGTGAGTAAGCAAGCAGTGGTTAGAAATCGGCTCAAGCGGCAATTGCGGGCTGGTTGCCGCCAGCTTTTGCTGGGCCTATCCCCGGGTTGGGATCTGGTAATTACGGTTCGGGCTGGCAGCTTACCGTGCGATTATCATCAGTTTCTGCAAGAATTAAAGCAGTTGTTGGTGGCTTCGGAGGTACTCAATGGCGATTAAAGAACAGGTTTATTTTGAGGGCGGTCCCCACGTTGGGGATTTAATCATTAATTTGTTGCTTGGGTTAACCGTGATTTGCCTGCCTTTGACGGTGGGGGCAATTGTCCGGGCCCTGTGGTTGCGCTACCGAATTACCAATCGACGGATTACGGTCACTGGTGGCTGGCGGGGGCGCGATCGCTCAGATCTAATCTACTCAGAGGTGGCTAAAGTCGTCACCGTTCCCAGGGGCTTGGGCCTTTGGGGAGATATGGTTGTAACCCTCAAAGATGGAAGTCGGCTAGAACTGCGAGCGGTGCCTAAATTTCGCGAGCTTTATGCCTACATTGAAGATAAGTTACCTAAGCCAGCAAAAACTGCCAGCGGGGCGATCGGAAACTAATTCTTTAGCGGGTTTTAAAGCTTGAATCAAGCGCCCTAGGGCCTTGGTTTAGCTTGCTGCCAGTCATGAGGCTAGACCGGAGTTGGGCTGAATCTAATCTATTGGCCAATATTTGCAAGATTTATTCGATAGATTAGATTCAGTGGCAAAAAAGAGCACGTAGGATAACTAAAAACGAATGGACTTTGGTATTGGGTTTCTCTCTAACAATGTCATGCTGCCGATCCTGGACTTCTTTTACGGGATTGTCCCAAGTTATGGCTTGGCGATCGTGGCTTTAACATTGGTGATTCGCTTTGCGCTTTATCCCCTAAGTGCTGGCTCCATCCGCAATATGCGCCGGATGAAGGTGTCTCAGCCAGCTATGCAAAAGCGGGTCAAAGAGATTCAGGAAAAGCACAAAAATGAGCCTACTAAGCAGCAGGAGGAAATGAGCAAGGTCTATAAAGAGTTTGGCAATCCTTTGGCTGGGTGCTTTCCGGTCTTGCTACAGATGCCAATTTTGTTTGCTTTGTTTGCCACCCTGCGGGGCTCCCCTTTTGCCGATACTAATTATTCTGTTAACCTACAGATTCTTCCCCAGGCCCAGGTTGAGCAACTCCAGCCTCAACCCTACGCGACTAAACCCCATAACATCTATGTGTCTGAAGGGGTTCACTATCCTGTCATCAGCGTTATTCCCCAGGGAAACCGATTGGCTGTGGGGGAAACGGCGGCCTTGAACTTTCAAACCGAGGCAGGAAAGCCCCTAGATGATTTATTGGCCCAGTACCCAGAGACCCAGATTACGCCCCAGTGGAAAGTCACAAAGGGTCAAGAGCGAGTCAAGTTAGACCCGCAAGGGCAATTGCAAGCCCTGCAAGCCGGGGATGTCAGCTTACAGGCAACGATTCCGGGAATTGCGGCTCAGAATGGCTTCTTGTTTATTAACAAGTTAGGGCAGGTGGGGGCCTTTGACGGCGACTTGGTTCAAACCGCTGAGGATGGCAGTACCAAATTAAATCTCAAGGCCGTTCACTGGGACATTGTGGCCATGGTCCTGGGCTTTGGGATTAGCCTTTACATTAACCAGCTGCTCTCCGGCCAAGGCCAAAGCAGTAATCCTCAACAAAATACGGTCAACAAACTCACACCGGTGCTGTTTTCGGGGATGTTTTTCTTTATTCCCCTGCCAGCAGGAGTGTTGTTGTACATGCTGATTGCGAACATTTTTCAGACTTTTCAGACCTTTATTCTGGCGCGCGAACCCTTGCCTGAGAATCTGCAAAAAATTGTCGAGGCAGATGAAAAAGCTGCTGCTAGTCAGGAAGATCGGCCAGCTATACCCTTTGAACCGAGCCGCTCCAAGAAAAAAACCTCAGGATAGCCATGGGTGAGCAACAGTTACAACGGGGTCGCGATTGGCTGGAGACTTTGCTGCAGGCAGCAGGTTTTCCGGCCCAGGTCACGACTGAGCTGAAGCTAGCTTCGGAGCAACTGCAGCAGCCAGAGGGTTGCTGGCTGACGATTAACCCTACTGATCTCAGTCCTAAGCAAATAGAGATTCTGGTTGGCCCCAGCGGGGTTGTGATTGATTCTCTGCAATATCTGGCCAATGCGATCTTAAATCTCGGTCAACATCAAGATCAGCAAGCAGCCTATACAATTGAACTCAATGGCTACCGGGACCGTCGTTATGCCGAGCTGCAGGCGATGGCAATGGACGCTGCAGAGCAGGTTCGGCGCACGAGGGAAGAATATGAAATGCCCCCGCTCTCCTCTGCAGAGAGACGGTGGATCCATACGATTTTTCAGGAATTTGCCGATTTAGAAACCTTTAGCCGCGGGCAGGAGCCGGAGCGCCGTCTTGTGGTTCGTCCCGGTCAGGCAGAAGACTCTTCGCCTTAAATAACGTAAGCTGAACACAGTTAGGAGTGATTAAACCTCCCGTAAATAAGTCCGATTTCAATTAACTTGCTTTGCCAGCCGCCCGTCAGGTCTTAAAGCTATGGATGCAATTTATCTTCCCCAACTGGCTCTTGCGCCTGAGCAGACTGAAACGATTGAGGTTAAGGAGTTTTTGCCGGAGCTAGAGACCCTGACGCCAGTGCAGGGACAGGTTAAGGTCAGTCATCAAGGCAATTACCTGGAGGTCTCTGCCCGAGCAGAGACCATCATCACCCTGACGTGCGATCGCTGTTTGCAGCAGTATAATCATCGGCTCATCACCCAGACCTCAGAGCTGATGTGGCTGGATACTTCCGCCGATGAAGAATTTCTCACCCTAGCAGAGATTGAAACGCCCCTAGAAGCGCTAGTCGAGACCTTGTCGCCCCAGGGCTACTTTCACCCAGGGGACTGGCTCTATCAGCAGCTATGCCTAGAGATTCCCCTGCGGAAGCTATGCGATCAAACCTGTACCGGGATTTCAGCCACAGATGCCAGTGCCTCTCCCAAAGTTGATCGCCGCTGGTCAGCCCTGGAAGCATTGAGACAAAACCTGCTACAGTCATGAGTTTCAGTCAAGAGTTTGAGCTACTTCTTAGAGCTCGCTACCCGCTAGTTTATATTCCTACGCGGGAAGAGGAGCGGGTTGAAGCGGTGATTGCCCAGTCAGCCAAACATCTCGGTAATCGCGCCGTTTATCTTTGGGACTTTGTCGATGGCTATCAGGGAAATCCCAATGACGCCGGGTTTGGCCGCCGCAATCCCCTCCAAGCATTGGAACTGGTAGAAAAACTCCCGGCAACTGCCCCAGCAGTGTTTGTACTGCGAGACTTTCACCGCTTTTTAGAAGATGTGGCTGTCTCTCGCAAACTTCGTAATCTCGCTCGGCTGCTAAAATCTCAGCCCAAAAACATTGTGCTGCTGGCGGCTCGGATTGCCATCCCCGATGAGCTGACAGATGTTTTGACGGTCTTGGAATTTCCCCTACCCAGTCCAGCAGAGATTAAAGTTGAAGTGGAGCGACTATTAGCTGCGACAGCTAAGACGCTGCAAGAACAGGCCCTAGATGAGCTGGTGCGCTCCTGTCAGGGGTTATCAATGGAGCGAATTCGCCGGGTCTTGGCGCGGGCGATCGCCACCCATGGGGATCTAAAGCCGGAAGATGTGGAATTAATTCTGGAAGAAAAGCGCCAAACCATTCGCCAGACCCAGATTTTAGAGTTTTACGCTGCCAGGGAAGAAATCTCGGATATCGGTGGCCTAGATAACCTCAAGGACTGGTTACTGCTGCGCGGCGGGGCCTTTTCAGAACAAGCTCGCCAGTATGGGCTACCCCATCCTCGGGGCTTACTGCTCGTAGGCATTCAAGGAACGGGGAAATCTTTAACGGCCAAGGCAATTTCCCACCACTGGCATCTGCCCCTGCTGCGGCTAGATGTCGGTCGTTTGTTTGCGGGGTTGGTGGGAGAGTCAGAGTCCCGCACCCGCCAGATGATCCAACTGGCTGAAGCCCTAGCCCCCTGCATTCTCTGGATTGATGAGATTGACAAGGCATTTTCAGGCTTTGACAGCAAAGGAGATGCCGGCACCACCAGTCGTGTCTTTGGTACGTTTATCACCTGGCTAGCAGAAAAAACTTCTCCAGTGTTTGTGGTGGCCACGGCGAATAATATTCAGTCCCTGCCCCCAGAAATGTTGCGCAAAGGCCGCTTTGATGAGATCTTTTTTGTGGGGTTACCCACCCAAGAAGAACGTCAAGCCATTTTTGCGGTGCATTTATCGCGTCTGCGGCCCCACAATCTTCCCATCTATGATCTAGAGCGCCTGGCCTACGAAACCCCTGATTTTTCTGGGGCGGAGATTGAGCAGGCAATTATTGAAGCGATGCATGCTGGATTTAGTCAAAATCGAGACTTCACTGGCGATGATGTTCTAGAAGCTGCCAGTCAAATTGTGCCCCTGGCCCGAACCGCTCAAGACCAAGTCCAGTTTCTTCAGCATTGGGCTGCCTCTGGGAAAGCACGACTGGCCTCGCGACATAGTATGCTTAGCCAGAGAATTAAGCGCCAGTTGCAACAGCCAGATTAAGTTATGAAATGGTCTAATTTTGGTAAACTTCTCCTGGGTTCGACCCTGGGAATTTTGATTTTAGTTGCGATCGCCGCCGGGGCTGGTTATATGTTTCTGCGGCAGTTCTCTACCTCTCCTCCTAAACCCATCTTTGCCAATGATCCAGAGGCGGTGAAAGAGTCTCCCCAAAGTGGATCAACGCCAAATGCCGAAATTAGTTCAACCCCAAAGGCATCTGCTTCCCCCCAGCAGGCTAATGAGGCCGATGGTTACCAAGCTCAGGTGGTTTATCCTCAAGGGCTGATTCTCCGGGATACACCCACTTTGGATGCCAGCCAGGTTGGTGGTATCGGCTATGAAAAAACGGTGACTGTCTTGGCAGAATCCCAGGACAAGCAATGGCAGCAAATTCGTCTAGAATCTGGTCAAGAAGGTTGGGTCAAAGCTGGAAATACCCAGCGGATTGACGGCTAGTTCCTCAAGAATTGCCTTCTAGATCTACTGCAAAAAAAGCCAGCGGAGCAGTGCTAGGCTAATGTCCAATGGTCATAAGTCAAATTGATGGCAGCCTTTGATTCGTTTGGTAGCTGGAAACATTTACTGCCCCTGGCTGGTCGATTTGGAGGGGATGCTCTAACTGCTGCGCCTCAACCGATGCAGATTGGAAGTCTTTGGGGCGAGAGCTTAGGTTTGGAGTTTTTGCTTAGCAGGCAACTAGGTGACTGGATTCTCAGTTCTGCTCCGGTGAATTATCGCTTCACCTTGGATGCCGCCAGTGACTTGAATCCTTCCCCAGCGGGATTACCTGCTAGGGCTAAGGTCGGCTCAATGCCGAACGGGCAGGGAAATGCGGAAGCAAAAGTCCTAGAAGCTGCCAACTACTGGAATATTGCTCAGGCAGACTTGCTCAGCGGCATGGTTGCTGTCATCCCTGGAATAAATCAACAGGGCAACGGCGATCTCAATGGAACCCTTAACCCAGCAGCGACACAACCCCAGAGACCATTTAATCCTAGCTACGGATATGGCCGAGTCGATGCCGCTGCCGCTACTGCCGCCGCGGTTGGCCGTCCAGGATTGTTGCCCGCAGTCGTTGATCTGGGTGGCACCGACTGGGGACTCGATCAGGTAAAGGCGCCTGAAGTTTGGGGCCAGGGATATACCGGGGCTGGGATTACTATTGCTGTATTAGATTCTGGAATTGACTACACCCATCCAGACCTCGATCACAACCTCTGGATTAACAGCGATGAGCTGTTTGGTAACGGCCTTGATGATGATGGCAATGGTTACGTTGATGACCTGATTGGCTGGGACTTTGCCAACGGGGATAATCTTCCCCTAGATAGCTATGGTCACGGTACCCATATCGCCGGGACGATCGCAGCTGAAAACAATGGGATAGGGACCACTGGGGTCGCTTACAATGCCCCGATTATGCCCGTGCAGGTCCTGGGAGAGACCCCGACCCAAGGTGCTGATGCCACCCTAGCTGCTGGGATTAATTATGCGGTTGCCAATGGGGCAGACATCTTAAATCTCAGCTTAGAGATTACTACCGGAGATCCGCCCATGCCCCTGACTCAAGCTGCTTTGGTAGCGGCCCGCCAAGCTGGCTTGGTGACTGTTATGGCCTCAGGGAACGAAGGGCAGCAGGGGGCAACGGCACCCGTTAAACCAGCCGCTTATGCTGCCAATGATTTAGGAATTGCCGTGGGGGCGGTAGATATCTCTGGCCAACTCGCTGACTTCTCTAATCCTGCCGGTTCTGCTCCCCTAGATTTTGTGGTAGCGCCGGGAGTTGATGTTTATTCAACTGTCCCTGGCAATCTATATGGAAACGGCAGCGGCACTTCCATGGCGGCGGCTTATGTTTCTGGCGTCGCAGCCCTGGTTCTCAGTGCCAATCCGTTGCTGGCCCCTTCTGAGGTTGAGAGTCTGCTGACCGCAACTGCTGACCCAACCGGTTTCACCTGAGGGCTAGGCAACAACAAAATTCACCAGCTTTCCGGGAACGACGATCGCTTTTTTAATTTCTTTGCCTTGAATATAGCGCTGAGCTAGCTCAGAATCGCGGGCATAGCGCTCTAACTCCTCGCGGTTGGCACTTGCTGGCACCTGAATCGTGCCGCGGGTTTTACCCAAAATTTGGATCACCAGGGTAATCTCATCTAGCACCATTGCCTCTGGATCCGCCTTGGGAAAATTTTGGCGGTGGACAGATTGTTCGTGTCCCAGAGCCTGCCAAAGTTCCTCGGCAATATAGGGGGCAAAGGGAGCCAGCAGCAAAACCAAGGTTTCAATGCCCTCAAGATAAACCGCATCCTGGCAAGCGCTATCACTAAGGGCGTTACTGAGTTTCATCAGCTCAGAGACGGCGGTGTTGAACTGGTGGGCTTCTAGATCTTCGCTGACCGCTTGGATGGCAGTGTGAATCGCTCGCCGCAGATCTTTTTGGGCTTTGGTCATTGAGGTGGGTTGAGAATCTCCCCCGGCAGATTGACTGTTTTGGGTAAATTCATAGACCAACCGCCAGACGCGATTCAGAAATCGGAACTGCCCCTCAACATCGGCAGCATCCCATTCCAAGTCCTTTTCTGGGGGCGCTTTAAACAGGGTAAACAGTCGGGCTGTGTCTGCCCCATACTTGCTGGTGACGGCCTCCGGGGGAATGCCGTTGTACTTTGACTTAGACATCTTTTCAAACAAAACCTCCAGGGGCTCCCCGGTGTCTGGGTCTTGAGGATTGCCCCGGTCAACCTGATCAGGAGGAACGTACTTGCCGGTAACTGGATTTTGGTAAGTCGTTGCCTGAACCATTCCCTGGGTCAGCAACCGCTGGAAGGGCTCATCAAAATTAAGTAGCCCGCGATCGCGCAAAAACTTGGTAAAAAACCGCGAGTAAAGCAAGTGCAGAATCGCGTGCTCAATGCCGCCGACATACTGATCAACTGGCAACCAGTCATTCACCTTAGCCGGATCAAAAACCGCCTGGGCGTTTTGGGCATCGGCATAGCGAAGAAAATACCAGGAGGAATCAATAAAGGTGTCCATTGTGTCCGTTTCCCGCTGGGCAGGCGTGCCACAACTGGGACAGGGCACATTGATCCACTCAGACAACTGGGCCAAGGGAGAAACCCCTCGACCGGAAAAACTGACATTCTCCGGGAGCTGCACCGGCAGGTCTGCGGCTGGGACAGCCACCGGACCGCACTGGGGACAGTGAATAATCGGAATCGGTGCCCCCCAATAGCGCTGGCGCGAAATCAGCCAATCCCGGAGGCGGTATTGCACCCTGGCTTTACCAATCCCATCGGTTTGGGCTTTTTGAATGATCGCTGCCTTGGCTTGATCTGAGGGCATCTGGTCAAACTGACCGGAGTTCACCAAAACCCCCGGCTCGGTATAAGCTTCCGTTGGATTAGCCGGCGGTTGTCTCTGGTCCTCAGGGACAATCACAACCTCAATCGGCAGCCGGTTGGTGCGGGCAAATTCAAAGTCGCGGGTATCGTGGGCCGGAACGCCCATGACGGCCCCTGTGCCGTACTCGTACAAAACATAGTCAGCAATCCAGATCGGAATCGCCTCCCCGGTAAAGGGATTGATTGCTTTGCCACCGGTGGGCACCCCCCGCTTGGGCCGATCCTCTGCGGTTCGCTCTAGTTCGCTTTGGGCTGTGACTTCTTGAACAAATGCCTCAACGGCTGCTTCCTGAGCTGGAGTGGTGATCCGGCGAGTGAGGGGATGTTCTGGAGCCAGAACCAGATAGGTCACCCCGTAGGCAGTGTCAGGGCGGGTGGTAAATACCCCAATGCTTTGAGCTAAACCAATTAAAGGAAACTCCAGGTAGGCACCAACGGATTTGCCAATCCAATTGGCCTGCATCAGCTTGACCCGCTCCGGCCAACCTGAGAGCTGATCTAAGTCATTTAAGAGCTGTTCGGCGTAGTCGGTGATTTTAAGGAACCACTGCCGCAGGAGTTTTCGCTCTACCTTGGCCCCCGATCTCCAGGAGCGGCCTTCGTTATCTACCTGTTCATTGGCCAGAACGGTTTGATCCACCGGGTCCCAATTGACCGCTGATTCTTTTTGATAGGCCAATCCGGCCTGGAAAAACTCCAGAAAAATCCATTGCGTCCATCGGTAATAGTCCGGGGAGCAGGTGGTGATTTCTCGATCCCAATCAATCGAAAGCCCTAAAAGCTGAAGCTGATCCTTCATGTGGGTGATATTTTCAGCCGTCCACTTCGCCGGGTGAATCCCCCGGTCAATGGCGGCATTCTCAGCCGGGAGACCAAAGGCGTCCCAACCCATTGGCTGTAGCACGCGATGCCCCTGCATTCTTTTGAGGCGGGCCACCACATCAGTAATTACATAATTGCGGGTGTGGCCGACATGCAAGTTGCCGGAGGGATAGGGAAACATCGAGAGGGCATAGAACTTGGGTTGATCCTGGTTTGCGGGGGTTTGATCTAGCCCTTGCTCGGCCCAGATCTGCTGCCATTTAGGCTCGATGGCCAGGGGGGTATAACGGGACTCCAAGGACTGTTGCTCCTGTTGAACGTGCACGTCTGTCTCAACATTCTAGAGAATTTCTTTGATCTAATATCTTTTAAAGCTGCGGTGAGGGCTGGAATGGGTTAGGGAATGCTAGACCAGGACTTTAGACTGCACCTGCTGAACAAAGTTAGAGAGGATCTGTAATCCAGCCGTTGAAGATTTTTCGGGATGGAACTGAACCGCCATCAGATTATCGCAAGAGATCGCAGCCGTGACCGTTTGGCTACCGTGGGTAATCGTGGCGGCGTTAATCGAGGGATCGGCTGGTTCCACATAGTAGGAATGCACAAAGTAAACGTAGGGATCTGGGGGTAACTGCTGCCACAGGGGTAGATTCGGTTGAGTAAAGGCCAATTGATTCCAGCCCATGTGGGGAATGGTGATCCCCGGTTCGGGACGAAAGCGCTTCACTCTTCCAGGGACAATCCCCAAACCGGGTTCTTGACCTTCTGCGCTACCCTCAAATAAAATTTGCAACCCCAGGCAAATTCCCAAAAACGGTTTACCGCTGGCAATTACGGCTTGAATGGGTTGAATTAAATCTCGCGATCGCAGGTGATGCATGGCCGGATCAAAGGCTCCCACGCCGGGCAGCACCACTGCATCCGCCCGCTCTAAATCAGCGGCAGCATCAGTAATCAGTGTTTTGGCTCCTGCTTTTTCTAAGCCTTTGCAGGCAGAGTGAAGATTGCCCATGTCGTAGTCGATGACTGCGATAACTGTCATAGATGGCCTCAGCTGATGGGGATACTTCAACCCTACAAGCTGAATCCCGACTTGAACAAGCCTCCGCGTCAGCCATTCCTTAGGAACGCCCGATTAGCGGCAACGCCAAAACCAAGATTGGTCGACTTTTGAGCGAAAAAGGGGTTGAATTTACGCGACAATCAAAGCCTAAGGACTCCTAGAAAGGGCGGACTTCGATGAAGAAACTGATGAGAGGACTGCGGGAATTTAAGACCAACTACTTCTATAGCCATCAGGAGTTATTT
>JBGTDP010000147.1:0-2047 GCA_041748255.1 Thermosynechococcaceae cyanobacterium
GCATCGTGGGCCGGAACGCCCATGACTGCTCCTGTGCCGTACTCGTACAAAACATAGTCAGCAATCCAGATCGGAATCGCCTCCCCGGTAAAGGGATTGATTGCTTTGCCACCGGTGGGCACCCCGCGCTTGGGCCGATCCTCTGCGGTTCGCTCTAGTTCGCTTTGGGCTGTGACTTCTTGAACAAATGCCTCAACGGCTGCTTCCTGAGCTGGAGTGGTGATCCGGCGAGTGAGGGGATGCTCTGGGGCCAGAACCAGATAGGTCACCCCATAAGCAGTGTCAGGTCGGGTGGTAAATACCCCAATGCTTTGATCTAAACCAATTAAGGGAAACTCCAGGTAGGCACCAACGGATTTGCCAATCCAATTGGCCTGCATCAGCTTGACCCGCTCCGGCCAACCTGAGAGCTGATCTAAGTCATTCAAGAGCTGTTCGGCGTAGTCGGTGATTTTAAGGAACCACTGCCGCAGGAGTTTTCGCTCTACCTTGGCCCCCGATCGCCAGGAGCGGCCTTCATTATCTACCTGTTCATTGGCCAGAACAGTTTGATCCACCGGGTCCCAATTGACCGCCGATTCTTTTTGATAGGCCAATCCGGCCTGGAAAAACTCCAGAAAAATCCATTGCGTCCATCGGTAGTAGTCCGGGGAGCAGGTGGTGATTTCTCGATCCCAATCAATGGAAAGCCCTAAAAGCTGAAGCTGATCCTTCATGTGGGTGATATTTTCAGCCGTCCACTTCGCCGGGTGAATGCCCCGGTCAATGGCGGCGTTCTCAGCCGGGAGGCCAAAGGCATCCCAACCCATTGGCTGTAGCACGCGATACCCCTGCATCCGCTTTAGGCGGGCCACCACATCGGTAATTACATAATTGCGGGTGTGGCCGACATGCAAGTTGCCGGAGGGATAGGGAAACATTGAGAGGGCATAGAACTTGGGTTGATCCTGGTTCGCGGGGGTTTGATCTAGCCCTTGCTCAGCCCAGATCTGCTGCCATTTAGGCTCGATGGCTAGGGGGGTATAACGGGACTCCAAGGACTGTTGCTCCTGTTGCACGTGCACGTCTGTCTCAACATTCTAGAGAATTTCTTTGATCTAATATCTTTTAAAGCTGCGGTGAGTGCTGGGATGGGCTAGGGAATGCTAGACCAGGACTTTAGACTGCACCTGCTGAACAAAGTTAGAGAGGATCTGTAATCCAGCCGTCGAGGACTTTTCGGGATGAAACTGAACCGCCATCAGATTATCGCAGGCGATCGCAGCCGTGACCGTTTGGCTACCGTGGGTAATCGTGGCGGCGTTAATCGAGGGATCGGCTGGTTCCACATAGTAGGAATGCACAAAGTAAACGTAGGGATCTGGGGGTAACTGCTGCCACAGAGGGAGATCCGGTTGAGTAAATGCCAGTTGATTCCAGCCCATGTGGGGAATGGTGATCCCCGGTTCGGGACGAAACCGCTTGACTGTCCCAGGGACAATCCCCAAACCGGGTTCTTTGCCTTCTTCACTGCCCTCAAACAAAATTTGCAACCCCAGGCAAATTCCCAAAAATGGTTTACCGCTGGCAATCACGGCTTGAATAGGTTGAATTAAATCTCGCGATCGCAGGTGCTGCATGGTCGGATCAAAGGCTCCCACGCCGGGCAGCACTACTGCATCCGCCCGCTCTAAATCAGCGGCGGCATCGGTAATCAGCGTTTTGGCTCCTGCTTTTTCCAAGCCCTTGCAGGCAGAGTGGAGATTGCCCATGTCGTAGTCGATAACTGCGATAACTGTCATAGATGGCCTCGGCTGATGGGGATACTTCAACCCTACAAGCTGAATCCCGACTTGAACAAGCCTCCGCGTCAGCCATTCCTTAGGAACGCCCGATTAGCGGCAACGCCAAAACCAAGATTGGTCGCCTTTTGAGCGAAAAAGGGGTTGAATTTACGCGACAATCAAAGCCTAAGGACTCCTAGAAAGGGCGGACTTCGATGAAGAAACTGATGAGAGGACTGCGGGAATTTAAGACCAACTACTTCTATAGCCATCAGGAGTTATTT
>JBGTDP010000148.1:0-2296 GCA_041748255.1 Thermosynechococcaceae cyanobacterium
CTAAGCTGCCATTTTTTTCACCTGCTCCATGATTCCCACTGGGTCAAGGCCCTGATAGGGGAATTGTTCCCAAAGACCGCCGCAACCTTCTTTATGGGTGCCAAGGTGGGCGTAGTTCGGCTTTAGACCCCGTTCCAGGAGCCAGGTGCCGTAGCGGCTCCCCAGACCTGTACTGCGGTTAAAGGCTTCCACCACCAGGACAAACGGGGCTTGGCCGACCTTGGCGAGCATCTGCTCATCCACGACGTTAAGGGTTGATTTATTGATCAGGCCCACATCAATTCCCTCTTGCTTCAGGCGCTCGACGGCATCCAGAGCCCGGTAAAGGGCTTCTCCAAAGCTGACAATGTAACCAGCAGAGCCCTCGCGGATCACTTCATCTTTGCCAGGGGTGAAGGTATACCTGGAGCCAAAGTAATCATCGCCGTCTGCGGTCAGAATGCTAGGAACCTTAGAACGGGTGGAGAAGACAAACCGCAATCCTGGCTGATCAAAAATGGCTTCGACGCAGGCCCGCATTTGGTTGCCATCGGCGGGGAAGTAGAGGCCAGTTTCATGACCATCCTCTAACCCATTGTCAGCAAACATGTTGTTGAGGCCAAAGTGACAGGTGTTGTCAGCCATGTCATCAATCCCAGCGTGGGAGAAGTGACTGATAACGTTGGCGTTGTTGAGCCGAGCCATGGTGATCTCAGAGATGCACATCTCTAAAAAGGCACTAAAGGTGCCAAAGATCCCCTGCTTGCCTGGTTGAGAGCCAAACCCGGCGGCGGCGGAGAAGTTTCCCCGCTCCATAATCCCGGCTTTGATATAGATGTCTGGGTAGGCCCCGCCAATGGTCTTGAGGCCACAGGAGCCTTCTAGGTCGCTGTCAATACACATCACCTTGGCTTGGCGATCTTGGTCACTCAGGTTTCCCAGCATTGAAACTACCGCATCCCCAAAGGTATTGCGATTGGAGCCCATCTTGTCGCTAACTCCCAAAAAGCTGTAGCGCTGCTTGGGCTTTTCAATCTGCTTGAGGTAATCAACGGCATCCGGGAGATCGCGGGCTTCTAAATACTTCAGGGCTAGATCTAAGGGAATCACATCATGGCCGTGCTCTGAGCCCTCTAAGCCTTCAATCCCAGGGCACATGAGCCGCTTATTAATCACTGCCACCGGGCCATCGCTGTTCACGGCTTCGCAGATGCGCCGATAGAGATCATCGAGGTCTTCGCCATCCCCTTCCAGGACTTTGAGGCCGTGGCCCTCCAGGGTTTGCTTCAGGTTGTAACCGGGCATGTAGCTAGAGGGATGACCAGCAATCGTGACATCGTTGTCGTCAATGATCAGCTTCACATTTAGATTTTGGGACACCGCCAATCGCGCTGCTTCCGCGTCGTTGCCCTCCTGCTGAGAGCCATCGGAGCCCAGACAGAAAATAGTTTTGTTAGGTTGGGCAATCGCCACCCCGTTCACAAACGGCCAGATGTGCCCCAGGCGACCAGAGCTAAATTTCACCCCCGGTGTCAGTCCCAGTTCCGGGTGCCCTGGCAGCTTAGAGTCTGCGGCGCGGTAGCGCACCAGTTCCTCCACCGGCAGATCGCCATGGATGGCTGCCATTAAATATTGAGTGGCAACCCGGTGTCCGGCCTCGTCAAAGAAAACCGGGATAAATTTCTCCGGGGCACCCCGAAAAAAGGCATCCAAAATCATCACTTCTGGCACGGTGTCATAGGGACCGCCGGTGTGTCCCCCTACGCCACGGGCGGCCCCGGTGGCAGTAAAAAAGACGATCGCATCGCGGCACAGTTGAATATTGGCCGTTAAAGCTTGGCGCTGCTCCTCGGTCAGGGTCGGCTGAGTGGGGTCCAGGGCCAAGGGTTGATAGGCATCCAGGTTAATCGGAAAAGCGGTTTGAGCAACAGTCATGGGGAATGCTCCAGAGAAGAATAAATTAAAAGACTTGTAGTCAGCGGGCGGCTAAGCCAAAGCATGGGACACAATCTATAGTACAGAACCCCTATCCCTCTGGCAGAGCTTCAAGAACTAAACAGTCTTCTAAGGTTGAGGTGTCCCCGGCAACCTGCCCCGCTGGCCAAGTCTGTCAACAGGCGACGCATAATTTTACCAGAACGGTTGGGCCGGAGGTCGTTAAAGCAGAAATGGCATCCCCCAGGGCAAACGCATACTCAAAATGGGAGGATCGAGGGGCATAACTCAGGAGCTTAGCTATGTCCCAGCCGATTGAGCCATCAGCACAACTGCTAGAGCACTTCAAAAAACTAGAGGACCCGCGAGCAGAACATCTGCT
>JBGTDP010000149.1:0-8489 GCA_041748255.1 Thermosynechococcaceae cyanobacterium
AGCAGATGTTCTGCTCGCGGGTCCTCTAGTTTTTTGAAGTGCTCTAGCAGTTGTGCTGATGGCTCAATCGGCTGGGACATAGCTAAGCTCCTGAGTTATGCCCCTCGATCCTCCCATTTTGAGTATGCGTTTGCCCTGGCTCTCAACTGCAAGCACTGTCGCTTCTACCACGGAGCCAATAAACTGGTGTGTGCAGTTCATCCTGATGGTCCTGTCAGCGATCCTTGTGGTGACTTTGCCCCAGTATTAAGGGGGGGAGATCCGCCGTCACCACTGAAAGTGAACCATCTAAACGATTTATCTCAACTAAGACGGTTGCGAAAAAGGCTGTTGGTCACTGCTTTACTGCTATCTTGTGTTGGCTTTGGTCTAGGATTCTGGCAGGCAGCGATTCATTCACCCCCCAAATTTAAACCATCTCCCAGCCGGGAATGGCAGCAGCCTTCTTGAAGCCCAAACGATCCTGAAAAAATCTACCAATAGGCTCCACAGAGGCGGAAGCAGGTGCCAAATTCGTTATTGAGATTAGAAGCAGAAGCCAGCCCTTCTTAAGCTTTTACAGGTAGTCTGATGCCTGTTGATGAGTGATTACGAGGATTGATCACAGTACGTGATTTCAGAGGTGGAGACTCCCTCCAGCGTTTAGCCCCCCATGACCGTCAAGTCACTAAGATTAAAGTCGAAGTGGAGGTTCAGACACTCAAGCTGCAGCTAGAGCGATCGCCCGCAACAGAGCCTTTCTGAGCCTGATCCTAGATAATAGGATCGACAGCAGTGCCCAGGAAGGTGATCAGTGGCAGAAAATCGGGACAAACCATTTTTGGATGAGGTAGACGATTCTGAGAATCTGCTAACTCAAGAAGAACTTAAGCTTAGTGACCAAGAAGAACAAGAGGTTGAGCAGCGGGGTCGACCAAGGGCAGCAATAATTTATGAGGCCGTTCGCATTGAGGGGGAGAGAGAAATTCGCCGTTCTGTCTCAGGCTTGTCTTGGTCTGGCTTAGCAGCGGGCCTTTCGATGGGATTTTCTTTAGTCGGGATTGGGCTTCTTCATGCCAGTTTGCCGGATGCTCCCTGGCGGCCCTTAATTTCTAAGTTGGGCTATAGCATTGGATTCATAATTGTGATCTTAGGTCGGCAGCAGTTATTCACAGAAAACACCCTGACGGCGATTTTGCCTCTGCTGGCGCACTGCACCCGGACTAATCTAATTCGAGTACTGCGTCTGTGGGCAGTAGTTTTGTCAACCAATCTGGTTGGAGCTTGGACCTTTGTTCAGATTATCGGGCACACGGAGGTGTTCTCGCCGGAAATTCGCCAGGCATTTACTGAGATTGGCCTAGAGGCCATGGGAGGAGGATTTTGGACGACGTTTAGCAGAGCTGTCTTTGCCGGTTGGCTGATTGCCCTGATGACCTGGTTGCTGCCGGGGGCAGAGACTTCTCGGCTGGCAATTATTGTGGTCATCACTTACATGATTGGATTAGCGGGCTTTGCGCACATTATTGCCGGTTCGGCGGAGGTGCTTTATTTGGTGACCACCGGATCAGCTTCCTGGGGGGCTTATTTAGGGGGCTTTATGCTGCCAACGTTGTTGGGAAATGTTGTAGGTGGGGTGTCTTTGGTAGCAGTCTTTAACTATGCTCAGGTGCTGCCGGAGACACGGCAGCAGGAATAAGGATTTTTTGGGCCCGGAGTTCGGAGCGTATCAACTGGAATTGGAAGCAGCGATCTCAAATTGTTGGGTGAAATCTTAAAGGGGAGAATACAATAGCGTCAATGGAGATCCCTCGCCTACACCCCGATACAATTGAGCAGGTTCGCCAGGCCACCGACATTGTCGAAGTGGTCTCAGAGCACGTTGTCTTGCGCAAACAGGGGCGAGATTTTGTTGGTTCTTGTCCCTTCCACCAGGACAAATCTCCCAGCTTTAGTGTCAGTCCCGGCAAGCAGTTTTACTATTGCTTTGGCTGTGGGGCCGGGGGCAATGCGATCAAGTTCTTAATGGAACTGGGCAAGCAGTCCTTCAGTGATGTGGTCCTGGGCCTGGCCCAGCGCTATCAAGTTCCAGTCCAGACCTTAGAGCCCCAGGATCGCCAGGAGTTGCAACGCCAGATCTCAGTTCGGGATCAACTCTATGAAATTCTGGCGATCGCCACCCGATTTTATGAACATGCCCTGCGCCAACCCCAGGGGCAGGCTGCTTTAGACTATTTAAGGGCTTCCCGAAATCTGGATGAAGCGACGATTCAGCACTTTCAGCTTGGCTATGCACCGGCGGGCTGGGAAGTTCTTCACAGTTATCTGGTTGCCCAAAAACACTTTCCGGTGGAGCTAGTAGAGCAAGCGGGCTTGATTGTACCCCGCAAGTCCGGGGGGGGGTATTACGATCGCTTTCGCGATCGGCTGATGATTCCGATTCACGACCTTCAGGGTCACACGATTGGTTTTGGCAGTCGCACCTTAACCAACGAACAACCCAAGTATCTCAACTCCCCAGAAACAGAATTATTTGATAAAGGCAAGATTTTGTTTGGGCTTGATAAAGCCAAGGGGGCCATTTCTAAACAAGATCAAGCCGTGGTGGTGGAGGGGTACTTTGATACCATCGCCCTGCATGCGGCTGGGATTACTCAGACGGTCGCTTCCATGGGGACTGCCCTGAGTGTGGCCCAGGTGCGTCAGCTATTGCGCTACACCGAATCGAAGCAGGTGGTACTCAACTTTGATGCCGATGCTGCCGGGGCCAAGGCCGCAGAGCGGGCTATTGCCGAAGTTGAGGCCCTTGCCTACCGGGGGGAAGTTCAACTGCGGGTGTTAAATCTTGCCAACGGCAAAGATGCCGATGAGTTTTTGCAGGATCACTCTGGTGACCAGTTTCGGGAGCTGCTGGCGGCGGCCCCCCTTTGGCTAGATTGGCAAATTAATCAAGCGATCGCTGGACAAGATCTCAACCAGGCCGATCAGTTTCAGCAAGCCACCCAGCAAATTGTTGGACTGCTGGGCAACTTGCCCAATGCTACCCTTCGCACCCATTACATTCACCGCTGCGCCGAACTCCTCAGCCGGGGAGATGGTCGCTTGGTGCCCCTGCTGGCAGAGAATCTGATTGTTCAGGTCCGCCGTAACCGGCGTCGGCTGCTGAGCAACACCCAAGATCGTAAACCAGCACCCTGGTTACCGACCTCCTCAGAAAGTAGCTTACTGGAACAGGCTGAAGCCACCTTGCTGCGCGTGTACCTGCACCAACCCGATTGCCGAGAAGCAGTCATTGAAGCCTTAGAAGAAAGAGATTTGCAATTTGGCTTCACCCATCATCGGTTTCTGTGGCGCAAAATTTTAGAACTGAAAGTTGCTGCCTCAGACCCGGAACTTACCATCAAGCTCCAGGATGATTGTGTTGAGTTTCCGCAAGAAATGGCCCAAGTCAACTATCTGTTTCATTTAGATGAGAAAACAGGGCGAGATATTCTCCGGCCCACTTTGTTAATTCCAGCTGCCGCCGCTGCTATGGAACGGGTAATCTGCGAAAAGCGCTATCGCCACTTTGTCAAGCTCTGGCAAAACACTGATTGTACACTCACTTCCGAGTTGGGAAAGTTTTATCAGCAGCAAATCTACAACGAAAAGCAGCGAATAGAAGAACTCGATCAACAGCGCTATGTAACTTTTGCCGATCTAGCACAAGCGCCTTAGGGGTCACCCAAATACAATTGAGCGTCTCCCGCGTCTGTCGGCCTGTGGTTGGATTTGTGCCTTTGGCAATCTTACATAACAGCGCTTGGGCATCACTGCGAAGGTCAACATCTGTGAAATCTGCCCCTTCAATGGTGGCTCCCTCAAACTGGGCGTTATAGGCAAAAGCGCCTTCTAAAAGGGCATTGGTTAAATTTGTTTTGACGAACCGAGCCAGATCAAGGGTGGCATAGCGTAAATCAGCCCCTGACAAATTAGCATCCTCAAGATTAGCCCCAAATAAGCTTACCCCCCGCAAATCTGTGTTGCTAAAGTTGCTACTAATTAGGTTTGCTTTGGTAAATGTAGAGTCTCTGAGGTTCTGGCCTGAGAAATCTTGGTTGACGAGGCTTTCTTTTGTGTAGTTATCTGCCCAAGCCGGGACTGCCCAAACCGCAGAAACGGCAACTAACAGGATGCAGCTGAAAGCAAACCAGCGTTTTAGCCAAGAAAATCTTCCACACTCTTGAGACATCTTATCAGTGCTTTACTCACGGCTGTGGTCGGCCAAGAACCGGCTAAGAAAACCCGCTAAGCTGGACTTGAACCCTTCTAATCCTACCTGATCTGGTGTCTATGCCTGTATGCCTCTGCTTGAGTATTCAACCTGGCCAACGATGAGTCGAGAGTTGGGTCGGCTAGGAGAAGATCTCGTTGCCCATTGGCTTCAGACTCAGGGCTGGCATATTTTGGCCCGCAGCTGGCACTCTCGTTGGGGTGAGCTGGATTTAGTTGCCCAACAACCAGGTAAACCTGCGCTGCTAGCCTTTGTTGAGGTTAAAACTCGCAGTCAAGGTAGTTGGGATTACCAGGGCTTACAAGCCGTGACGCCCCAAAAACAAGTCAAACTTTGGAAAACCGCTCAACTGTTTCTGGGACAGCATTCTGCCCTGGCTGATTTACCCTGCCGGTTTGATGTCGCTTTGGTTCATTCTCAGCGGGCATTCTCTCCAGAAGCGGCTTCGTCACTGTTACCGACTTCCCTAAGGCTGGGACAAGTTGTAGGGTTGGGGGGGTACCAACTGAGACTAGAGACCTACTTAGCCGCCGCCTTTGAACTGTGAGCAAAAACGGCTTGATTTTCAATAACCTGCCATAGGGACGATGTGCCTATCTGGGCAATTTGTTCCACTGGTTAGCAGAGAGCGTGGAGAATCACAAAAAATGCGAAAGTTAAATATTGGCTTATCTGACGAACAACGCCATGGAGTGGTTGAGTTGCTCAATCGCGACCTTGCCGATGCCTATTTGGTTTTGATTAAGACTAAAAAGCATCATTGGGATGTCGTTGGGCCGCAGTTTCGGTCTTTACACTTGATTTGGGAAGAACATTACGAAGCCCTGACGCAAAGCATTGACAGTCTTGCCGAGCGTATTCGGGCCTTAGGGGGCTATCCGATCGGCTCAGCCAAAGATTTCTTGGAGTATGCTTCGATTCAAGAGCATCCTGGAGACATCCCCAACGCTAATGGCATGGTGGAGCGGCTCGTCGATGATCACGAGCAAGTTATCCGCAGTCTCCGGGATCACATCAACCAATGCAGTGACAAGTTTAAAGATGAGGGAACGGCTGATTTTCTCACCGGACTCATGGAGGGTCATGAGGAAATGGCCTGGATGCTGCGCTCGTTTGTTGAAGGAGAAGCTCTGGAGCCCGATCACCAGAAACCCAGTGCTGATCAGATGAAAGTTCCTGCCCGCTCTGGTAGTTAGGTTTGGTGGAAAGATTCAAGAATTTTTAGAAGGGAGGCAGGTGCCTCCCTGTTTTTTTGGAACTGTTCCTTAGGACTGGATTGGAATTAGCAAAATTACGCTTAAATCCTCTCCTGAATCCTTAACGACAGAGATCGCTGTCGTTGTTAAATGAATAGATCCACCTACTGGAGAATTAAGTCGGAGTTAAGCCTTAAGGAGGCAAGATCCTGGGGCTCAACGACAATCACTTCAGTGGACTTGCGACCCAAAAGAAAGCCGCCCAAAGCCCCGGCCCCAGCTCCTCCTAAGACTTTAACCAGGCCAATGCTCCCAAAGATTTCAGAGATAACCGCAGAGGCCGCTGCCCCGATCGCTGCCCCTTTGAGAATTGAGCCAGTGCTCGCCCCTCGCCGAAGTTTTTCTTGCCGGGTTAGAACTGCTGAGGTGGCATTGATTGCTACGCGGTTGCCATTTTTAAGGACTAGCTCTTGGGCAACAAATTGTGTTCCCCCCTCTACAGGTCGGAGTTCACCTTTAATTTGACTGCCTTTGGGGATTAAAATTGTCCCCATTGAAGAGGTGACGTTTTGGGAAACCGCTAGGGTTACATCCATGGTTTCCTCTGGCTTCAGCACAATACGTTCTGCATCGTCATAGGTAACCGGAATCAGGCTCCCCGCTGAAATCCTAACTTGACTTGATTGGGGCAGCAATTGGGCCATTGCCGGGGGGGCGACTAAAACCGGGGGAGCCACACCAGCGAGCAAACCAAACATCATTAGTACAGCAGTTCCAGACTGCCAAGGATTGATATTAGACATGGTGCATGACTCCCACAAGGAATGAATCTAACAGCAACAAACCTGCTGTATAGCTAGACCAGACCTGGGAAATTGACAAAAGGTTCCGTGAGTTTAACAATCAATACCTACGGTAGGATTGCCGCCTTGAGCTGGACGTGTTTTTAGTCCCCAGCAGCCTGTTTACATCTCCCCCAGCAGCTTTTTGGTGTCCCGGACACCAGCGATATCTCCCTGGCTTTCGTAAAGGCGCAGGGCCTGCTTAAAGGCAGCATTGCCCTCTTGAAAGCGTTGTCGCTGCCTGAGGGCCAAGCCAAGATTGAAATAAGCCTGGGGGTTCTGCGGGTCAAGTTTAATCACCTGGCGAAAGGCAACAATCGCCCCCAGGGTGTCTTGTTTGCGGAGCAAAATATTCCCAATCCCGGCCTGGGCAGCCGCCAGCTTGGGGTTAGCTGCAACAGCGAGATGATAGGCTTTTAACGCCCCTTCTAGATCATTACGACTCTGTAAAAGGGTGGCAATTTGAAGATTCGTGCCAGCATCCATCGGTCCTAGCTTCATGCCCCGCTCCACCGCCGCCAGCCCCGCCTCAAGGTTTCCCTGACTGAGAAGAACTGTCCCGAGATTGACCTGAATACTGGCTCGTTCCGGCGCCAGTTTAGCGGCCTGCTGGAGAGCAGTCGCTGCCTGAGGGAACTGACCCTGCTGAGCTTGAATCATTCCGATTGACTCATAAGCCTGCCAGTTTCGAGCATCAATCCCAACAATGGCTTGATAGGCCCCCAGGGCTCCACTGAGATCCCCCTGGCGCATGAGGGTCACCCCTAAGCCTTGGTAAGCAGCAATATTTTTAGGCTTTAACTGGGCGGCTTGGCGATAGGCAGTCGCGGCTTCAGCATTATTACCCAGGTTGGCCAGGCTATAGCCTAAGGCGTATTGAAAATCAGCATTTTTGGTATCTAGGGCGATCGCTTTTTTGTAAGCATCAGCCGCGGCGGCAAAGTTGTTCTGTTGGGCCTGCAAATAACCCATTGCCGAGAAAATTCGGGCATTTTTAGGATCGACAACCGCCGCCCGTTCATAGACCTTAAGCGCCCCAGAATAATCTTTGCTCTGAATTAACTTTCGCCCCTGACTCAAAAGGGGATTCAGCGAGGCTAGGTCTACTTGAGCAATTGGCCCTCCTGGGGCAGCGGTGGCTAACTTGGGAAATGTAAACCCTAGTCCGAGACAAATTATAAGGCTGGGGATCGACCACGATTGACTGCGCAAAATATCCTCCTGATTACAAAAAGTCATTTTACTTTTTGTTTGTTCATCCTTTGTCTTAAGACAAGTAGCAATTTATTGGCTGGGCTACCCAGAACAGGTTAGACAGAAAATAACTTTATTTCACAACTTTAAATTGATCTTTCATTGTTTCATCTTTTAGGACGGACCTATGAATAACACCGTGCAGGACTCCCGGAATGTGGCCTTGGTTGGTCCTTATTCCAGTGGTAAAACCACCTTGCTTGAAAGCCTAATGTATGTGACCCAGGCGATTTCTCGCAAGGGCTTAGTGCAGGATCGCAATTTAGTTGGGGATCACTCCCCCGAGGCCCGCCAGCACCAAATGAGTACAGAGGTTACGGCTGCTACGACTGAGTATCAGGGCGTTCGGTTTAACTTCTTAGATTGTCCCGGCTCCGTGGAGTTTGCCCAAGAAACCTACAATGCCTTGGTGGGGGTCGATGCTGCGATCATTGTTTGTGAACCTCAAGGGGAGAGGGTTTTAACCTTAGCGCCCTTGTTTAAGTTTCTGGATGACTGGCAAATTCCCCACCTGGTGTTTGTGAATAAAATGGATCGGGCCACGGGAGACTTTAAAGAGGTGCTCAAAGCCCTGCAGTTGCTTTCCAGTCGGCCCCTGGTGATCCATCAGTATCCAATTCGGCAACAAGAGCAGTTAACTGGGTTTATTGATCTGGTGAGTGAACAGGCCTACCAGTTTCACCCGCAAGCCCCAGCCGATCCAATTCCGATACCAGCATCGCTGCAAGCCCAGGAACAAGCAGCCCGAACCGAAATGCTGGAAGCCCTAGCTGACTTTGATGATCATCTTCTAGAGGAGTTGCTAGAAGAAATTGAGCCCCCCCAAGAAGAGGTCTTGAAAGATCTAAAGCTAGACCTGGGGGCAGATTTGATTGTGCCGGTTTTTCTGGGAGTGGCTGAGGGAGATTACGGGGTCCGTCATTTGCTCGATGCCCTGCTACGGGA
>JBGTDP010000150.1:0-5562 GCA_041748255.1 Thermosynechococcaceae cyanobacterium
CTCCTGCATGGGTTTGACAGCTCTGTGTTTGAGTTTCGCCGCCTCTTACCCCTATTGGCAGCAGCCCATCAAACCTGGGCAGTGGATTTGTTGGGATTTGGCTTTACTGAGCGCAGTAGCGGACTTGCCTTTAGCCCAGCGGCGATCAAAGCCCATCTGTATGCGGTTTGGTCAAGCTTAATCCAGCAGCCAGTCATTCTAGTCGGTGCTTCGATGGGTGGAGCAGCGGCGATTGACTTTACCCTTACCTATCCCCAAGCGGTCCAAAAGCTAGTTCTGATCGATAGCGTTGGCCTCAGGGCTGGCCCGCCTGTGGGCAAATATTTGGTTCCCCCCTTGGGCTATCTAGCCACTAGCTTTTTGCGAACCCCCCAGGTTCGGGCCCGAATCAGTCGCAATGCCTATCATGATCCGTGCTTTGCCTCTTTGGATGCCCACCGTTGTGCGGCTTTGCACTTAAGCCGACCGGGTTGGAGTCAGGCCCTGATTGCCTTTACCCAAAGTGGTGGCTACGGCTCCTTTAAAGCCCAGTTGGCAGAAATTTATCAACCCACCCTGATCCTATGGGGAGACTCAGATCGGATTTTGGGCACGGGGGATGCAGCAAAATTCCAGCGAGCGATCGCCCAGAGCAAACTGATCTGGATCAACCACTGTGGTCATGTTCCCCACCTGGAGCAGCCTGGGATCACTGCCGATTACCTGCTTGATTTTATTCACGCCGCTTAGACAAAAAAATAGTGCTAAAAACCCAGTGGCTTCCCCATGATCCCGTTAAGCAAGTACGAGCTGAAGGCAGACAGTACTACCTTGATCCGCAAGGAAATCGCCTGCCCAGCGTCAGCACCATTTTGAATGCTACCCGCCCCCAAGCCCAGCGGGAAGCCCTGGCTAATTGGCGACAGCGGGTAGGCCCAGCGGAGGCAACCCGGATCAGTGGCACAGCTAGTCGCCGGGGCACTGGCACCCATAAGCAGATCCAGCGCTACTTAGAAGGGGAGGAACCTGTCTGTTCTGAATCAGTGCAACCTTACTGGGAGAGCCTAGCGGCAGTTCTGCAGAAGATTGACACAATTCGCCTGGTCGAAGGTCCGGTTTTTCACTATGAGCTTGGCTATGCGGGGCAGGTTGACTGTATTGCCAGCTATCAGGAGGTTCCCTGTATTTGCGAATGGAAGACAGCGGATAAACCCAAGCGATCGCTAGAGCGACTCTATGACTATCCGCTACAGCTAGTGGCCTACTGGGGAGCCGCAAATCAATATTTTCAGAACCAGAATTTGAGGCTCGATCATGCCCTCCTAGTTGTTGCAGTTCCAGGAATGACTGCAGAAGTGTTTTGGTTTGGACCAGCAGCCATTGAAGCCTACTGGCAGCAGTGGCTGCAACGAGTTTCAGCTTTCTGGCGACGCAGGGGCAATTCCTACCGCTAGCAAGGCTTAAATTGAAACCCTAAATCTCCCAAGCCTAAGCACTGGGAAGAATAGGCAACTTGCGGCAGTGAAACAACACTAACCTCGGATTCAGCGAGTGGAATCGTTGATCTTTAGGTTTGAGGATGATTGCTGTTCAAATGGATAGGCTTTCAGAAATGGCAACACTTTTTAGCACTGTCAGGGGGCCTTGGTCTTTTAACACCTGCATTTGCTGCTGATTTCGGACTAACAGTGCCCCGGCAAATCCCAAAGCATTGACTGAGATTGAGGCAAAGTGCTCCTGCGATCGCGGTACGATCAGCAACCATCGCCGGGTTGCTAGCAGATTGTAAGCCCCAGTTGGCTGGGATTCTCCAGGTTTGACTGGCAGACCCACGGCCCGCAGCAGGCTGTGGTAGCCCTCAAGCATTGCTTTGGCGGCTGCCAAGGGTGATGCCAGTGGATCTAGCTGGGCAACAGCGTGTAGAAAGGGGAATTGCTCAATAGTGCCAATACCGTTTTGAAACTCAACAGCCGCGATGGTCTTCGACCGACCGGAGGTCATCGCTGGTTCAATCGGCACTGGTAGTCCTGCCGAGGCCAGCGGCAGAGGAACGAGTTGCAAGTGCTTATGGCTTTGGCTAGCACCGGCAGTCTGGCCGCCGTTGTAAAAGGCTAAGCCCTCAAATTCAGCCATACACGCCCCCAGAGCCTCAAAATCTTGCTGAGTCAACCAGGTTTCCTGGGCTTCAAAGGCGCGGGTAACGATCAGCAAATGATGGTCAATAACGTTGAATTTATTTAACAAACAGACATGGGTGTCAGAAATATCAGCAACAAACAAGTCTTCCTCGTAGGGCAGGAAGGGGTCGAAATCTTTAGAATCAGCTTTTGAAGACTGGGTTACCTTGTCCTTGCGGGCGAGATTGGGCAGAACTCGCACCAAGAATTGCAGACCATTTTGCTCTACAGTTTCACACTGGGTTGAAATTGGCTGCAGGGCTCCCTTTTCTAAAGCCTGCTGAGTTACTGCTAATACTTTTGCCCAGAGGGTCCCTGGTTCAAGCTTTAATCTTCCTTGGGCAGTTGGTTCGCCGTTCATGGTGTCTGGTCTTGAAACTCTCCTGCGGGCAAACTTGATCCTATGTCTGCGTCATACCACTCTGCTGCTAGCATCTGAGCCGCCTCTTGAGCTTGTTCAAACAACTGAGCAAAGATCCCTGGCGCTAGATCAATCAGTAAACTTTGATTCAGGTCCCAAACAGGGGAGAACTGCTTATTGATTTTCCGTTGCGTTTGCCATCGAACCTTGCGGATAGCAAGTCGCTGCAGCCGGTCAAGCTCCTGATGTTTACTTTTCACTAAGCGCGGTTGCCGATCCCGATAAATGCGCTCTCCTAAGGAAACGCGGAAGCTTTCGGCATAAGTGTAGAAGCAATCTTGATCCCTAAGAACATGTCCTGCCCAGAAGTCAATTCTGCTGGTGGAAGGATGGAGTTGGGGCCAGATCCGTCGTAATAAGGCGGAGGAGAAAATAATCTTCATGGGCTGGCTGTAGTCCCAAGTTAAGCATTTCTCTTAATCACTAGCAAATTCTCTATTCAATAGAAACCTTATAAACCCAACTGCTATAGTTTGGCTCTTGATTTGCCATAATCGCTATTAGCTTTTCTCGCAGCATTTTACTCACCGGTCTGTCGGCAGGTAATTGATAGTTCTCAATCTGCTTGACCGGAGCAATCTTGGCAGCGGTTCCACTTAAAAAAACCTCATCGGCAATCAAAAGCTCAGATTTATCGATGGGTCTTTCTATGGTTTGAATCCCTAGATCTTGGGCAATTTTAAGAATGCTATCGCGGGTGATCCCCTCTAAAATATCCTGATCAAACCCAGGGGTAATCAGTTGCCCGTTTCTAACCAGAAAAATATTCATCCCCGAGGCTTCACTCACCTTGCCTTGGGAGTTCATCATGATTGCCTCATCAAAACCGCAGGCAACGGCTTCTGTTTTGGCTAATGCCGAAGCAATGTAGGAGCTACTCATTTTTCCCCGCAGGGGCAGACTGCGATCTTCCTGACGATGCCAGGAGCTAAATCGACAACTGACGCCCTCAGGGGATAAATAATCACCTAGCTCTAAACCATAAACAAAAAAGTCTTTCTCAATATTATGAATTCTAGGGGCAATTCCCAAGCCAGAGGTGTAAATAAACGGGCGAATGTAAAAGGATTTTTCTGACTGATTTTTTTGGACAAATTCAACAATGGTTTTCTCAATTTTTGCCGCTGGCAAGTCGAAGTCTAAGAATTTAGCACTGTCACTGAGCCGACGACAGTGGCGATCTAATCTAAACAGCAGCACCTGCTGGGGATGATCTGGATCAGGGATGCCCCGCAGCCCCCCAATTGTTGCGGTCCCATACTGCAAGGCGTGGGTGGCAATAGAAAGCTTGGCTTCAGCAAACGGAATGAATTGTTCTTGAAAGTAAGCAAAGGGTAAAAAACTGTTCATGCAAAAAGTGGTTTCAATCTCTGGTGAACGGGTTTATCCAGTTTCAAGCTTGCGGCAGACGTATTGAGCGTATTCGGGAGCAAGGGAGTCAGCTTCAATCAGCTCAAAACCTGCTTGCTTCAGCATACCTTCAATAATCCATCCAAAGCTTACTGTTCATCAGGTAGTGGGGGTAGCAAGGGTTCTAGCAGAGCTAGTAGCGGCTCTAACTCTGAGATGACAACAGCCCAAATGGTTTGTTGTCGAATTTCGTCGTAACGATGGATTAGGATGTTTCGCAACCCGATAATTCTGCGCCAGTCAATCTCTGGATGGGCTTGTCGAAATTCATCCGACAGTCTGTGAGCGGCTTCACCTAAGATTTCAAGTTGTCTTTCTACGGCACTCTGAGTCAGAACGCTCTCTAAATAGGCATCAAAGGAAAGATTGGCTGTAAATTCCTGAATCAGGTGAATTGCGTTCAGCATGTCCCAGAGTGATCCTGCATCACGGTTTGCTTGCATAGATCACTTGATGAGTGTTCAGAATTTCATGCCGCCGATAGGGATTTTTTAGCCTTTGTTTATCGGCGATATCAACCTCCCGCCCAAGCAGGTCTTTCAGCTCGTCTTTCATATCTACCCAGTCAAAAAGGCTCCAACCAGGATCAGGAACAAAGGTGATTAAGACATCAATGTCGCTATCGGGGCGAAAGTGATTGTGTAGGACGGAACCAAATAGAGCAAATTCAATGATTTTCCAGCGTTGGCAAAACGCAGAAATTTGAGCAGGAGAGGCTTTGATTCTATCACCCACTAAGCTCTGTAAATCAACCATGATCACGAACAACCTCCTTACCTAAAATCGTTTGCTCAACTCGCGTAGCAGCTGCAACAAAAGTTTCGGCTTGCGATCGCAACAATCTTGCCTCACGATGGCGACAAACAACCTCACTAAATATTTTCTCTTGAATCACCGGCAATTTCATTACCCCCCAAGCATGGCAGTGATCCCCACCAGAGCCACCAGCTTCCAAAAGTCAGGTAGATGATCAAGTGCGGCTTTGATGACAACAAAGTAAATCGGCTCGGCTAGATGCTCATAGGTGAGAAAGCCAGACTGTTGAAAGTGGTTCTGCCCCGTCAATTTTGGCCCAGCCTCAAGACTGACCAGGTTCTCGCAGCGTAGCCTTTCTAAACTGGCAAGGAGACCTTGACTGATTGATTCCCTCAACCCTTTGTATAAAGCTCAGAGCGCTCAATTCTTTCAGGTTCAGCTTTGCCAGCCGCTGCCCATTCTGTCATCGCTGGCAGGGAGTTAATCGTTTCTGCGTAGGCTTGGGCCACTGGATCGAGTTCCACACTATAGGTTGTGAACCGAGAGACAACCGGGGCAAACATGGCATCGGCGATCGTAAACTGACCAAATAAGAAATTACCCTTGTCTCCAAATTCTTGGCGGCAATTTTGCCAAATCGCTGTGATTCGCTGAATGTCTTCCTCAACACCGGGGGCCATGCAGGGCAAACGCATACTCAAAATGGGAGGATCGAGGGGCATAACTCAGGAGCTTAGCTATGTCCCAGCCGATTGAGCCATCAGCACAACTGCTAGAGCACTTCAAAAAACTAGAGGACCCGCGAGCAGAACATCTGCT
>JBGTDP010000151.1:0-3418 GCA_041748255.1 Thermosynechococcaceae cyanobacterium
TTGAGAAATATTGCTCTTGGCATAGGCATCGACGATTTTCTGTCGTAAGTCGATTGAGTAGGCTTTCATTTTCTTAAGCAATAGAATATCAACATCTTACACATTTGTCGTGCCTCATCAGCCTGGGAAATGCTATATCAAAGGTTTAATCCTACTTAAGATAGAGCTTGAATCTTGCACTCTCGCGAAAGACAATTTGTTGGTTTAAGCATACGGCAAGACTGAAGGGAGTTTCAGGGGTTGTTATCCACGATAAAAGTGATGAGTTGGCCCAATTAAACCTGCTAAACGCAAATTTTTTCAGTAGATTAGCGCAAGTAAAAATTATCTCTGACAACTATAATTTGTTCAAGCGCACAAAAATGAAGTATAAGTTGTCGATAATTGCTTATTAAACTGCGAAAATCTTAAAGCAGTCGGATTTACTGAAAATCACCGTATTTGATAATGATTCAGATCAAGGTTGTGAGCTTAATAACTTCCTCTTTAAGCTAAAAATTGATGATGGAAAACATATCGTTGTCCATCATCAATGACAAAGATTAAGATGACCATTTGAGCAGTATTTAAGACTGGTGTCCTAAAGCAGGGGCAACTGGGCCACCTGCTGCTAATCTGGATTGGAAGTCAATACTCTTTTAGTCCCTGGCCCTGTTGCCCATTGACCCATGTCTATCACTCTCGATCACATTTCTAAGCTTTACCATCAGCCCTTGCCAGATCTCTTATTTGAGGCTCAACGTACCCATCGGGAACACCACAACCCTCATGCAGTGCAGTTTTGCACCCTGAGTAATATCAAGACCGGGCTATGTCCAGAAGACTGTGCCTACTGCTCTCAGAGTGCTCGCAACCCGACTGGCTTAGTCTCCCAAGAACTGATGGATGTTGAAGCAGTCTTGGCCGAGGCCCACGCTGCCAAGGCCAATGGTTCCACCCGCTTCTGCATGGGGGCAGCCTGGCGAGAGATCAAAGATGGTCCCCTGTTTGAGCGAGTGCTGGAGATGGTCCGCCAAGTAGCGGCCTTGGATTTAGAAGTCTGTTGCACCCTGGGGATGCTCAAGCCCCACCAGGCCGAGCAACTCAAAGCGGCAGGGCTGACGGCCTATAACCATAATCTGGATACTTCCCCTGGCTACTATAGCCAGGTGATCACCACCCGCACCTACCAAGACCGCCTGGAGACGATTCGGGCTGTGAGTGCAGCCGGAATCTCGGTTTGCTGTGGGGGCATTGTGGGGATGGGAGAGTCGGTTCAGGATCGGTTGGAATTTCTAGAAGTGCTGAGTGGGCTTGATCCGGTGCCAGAGTCTATCCCGATTAATTGCCTGATTCCGGTGGCCGGGACACCCTTGCAAGACGCTCAGCCCGTGGAACCCCTGGCCCTGGTCCGGCTGATTGCCACAACCCGGATCTTATTTCCGCACTCCATGGTCCGCCTGTCGGCGGGGCGGACACAACTCAGCGACGAACTCCAAACCCTCTGCCTGCTGGCTGGGGCCAACTCGATTTTTGTGGGACCAAAACTGCTGACAGCCCCGAATCCCGATCGCTCCCACGACGAGCAGTTGCTAGATCGGCTGGGGATGACCCCAGCGCGCCTGCCAGGATAAATCCAGCCATTTCAAACAATCCTTTGCAAACCTACCGTGCTATCCAAAGCTGAGGATGAGAGGTAATTCCCATCATTAAGGAGATATGAAGATGAGCCAATCTATTGGACGTAAGTGTTGGGTGATTCCTGAGGGCTATATCCCCGCCTATAGCCAGGGACCAGAACCTCAATTTACCAGCCATGAAACCGCCTGTCTGCTGAATACCTCAGACCAGGATGCCCAAGTGGAAGTGATGATTTACTACAGCGATCGCGATCCGGTTGGCCCCTATCGTGTCACGGTTCCGGCCCGGCGGACTAAGCACCTGCGCTTCAATAACCTGAATGATCCAGAACCCATTCCCCTGGATACAGATTATGCCAGTGTCTTTGAATCTGATGTCCCGATTGTGGTTCAACACACCCGGCTTGATTCTCGACAAGCTGAGAATGCCCTGCTCTCAACCATGGCTTACACTCCCGACTGAATTTATCCCAGGCAAGGGGATTTTTCAGAACCCTAGCCAATCCTGGAGAAGCGCAAATTTAACCCTCACTCACAAAACTCACACTAGAACAAACCTTCCAGTTAGCAAGCCACCTCAGGCCAGGGTGGTCTGCCCTTCAAAATAGTTCTGAAGTTGGCGATCGTGATCGTGGGACAAGTGATCCCAGGGCAGTGCCTCTAGGCTAAATGCCTGGACTTCATAGATTTCATTAAGATCTTGAACTTGCATCGTCCCTTGCACAGCAGCTTCCACCACGACACAAGCTGTATGTACCCTGGGGTCGCGCTGAGGGGCAGAATAAATTCCAACCAAGCGATTGATCGCTATCACCTCCAGACCCGTCTCCTCTTGCAGCTCTCGCCCAACAGTAGTCGGAATGTCTTCTCCCCAGGCCACCATTCCCCCCGGCAAGGCCCAGCGTCCGGTGTCCCGTCTGCGAATCATCACAATCCGGCCATCGGGTAAGATTGGGACGATGCTGGTTCCCAGTACAGGATGACGAAAGATAATCCCAAGTACACTGCGGACAAAATACCACCAGCGGCCCATAGGTTTAAAAATCAAGATGGTATTCGATAGAACGTTGATTCGCTAAGCTGCAAGCCGATCTCTGCGGACCGATCCCAGGACTTGTAACCGATGCCCTGGTAGTGGGGATTCAATAAACGGCCATCAAGACCCAGAACGGGATCTAAGACCATTAATCCATCCGAGATCTGAGTCGAGCTTTGGCAGTTTCAATTGCCCCTCTCACCTGATCAAACCCAGTCCCCCCATAGCTATTGCGAGCAGCAACGACTTGTTGAGGCGCGATCGCCTGGTAAATATCTGCTTCAAACTGAGGATGCAGGGCTTGCCACTCCTCCAGGCTCAAGTCCTTTAGGAGCTTACCAGCAGCCAGACAGGTTTTCACCACTTTCCCCACAATATTGTAAGCTTCCCGAAATGGCACCCCCCGCGCCGCCAGATAGTCAGCTACATCCGTGGCGTTAGAGAAATCTTCCTCCACAGCGGTGTTGAGGCGCTGGGTGCGAAACTCAATCCCCTCGCGCAGCAGAATTGTCATCGCTGCTAGAGATGCTTTCACCGTCTTAACCCCATCAAACAGGGCTTCCTTGTCTTCCTGTAAATCCTTGTTGTAGGCCAGGGGGAGACCCTTGATCAGCACCAGCAGGGCCTGCAGGTGGCCAAAAACTCGACCGGTTTTGCCCCGCACCAGTTCTGGCACATCCGGGTTTTTCTTCTGGGGCATGATGCTCGAGCCGGTGGCACAGCTATCCTTAAGCATTACAAAGCTAAATTCCTCCGAGGCCCA
>JBGTDP010000152.1:0-5258 GCA_041748255.1 Thermosynechococcaceae cyanobacterium
GTTGTGAGATTGTCATAGGTTGCTAAATCTTGATTCTGAGCGGATTACAGCCAAAGTCTGTAAAATGATTCAGGGTATTTTACCTTAATTTTTTTCAGCGTGGACTAATGTTTAGAGCATTCAGCTGATCATGATCCTGACTCGAACTTTTTTAGTTGTTGCAGCGCTTTCTGGGGGCCTGGCGGTGGCAGGAGGTGCGTTTGCCGCCCATGGGCTGAGTGCCAGCCTCAGCCAGCGATCAATGGAGATTTTTGAAACTGGCGTTCGCTACCAGATGTATCACGCCCTGGCCTTGGTACTTGTTGCCTTATTTTTAACTCACTCAGCCGCTAGGCTGCCCTTAGCGATCGCAGGGAGTGCCTTCATCCTCGGTATAATTTTGTTCTCAGGCAGTTTGTATGGACTGAGTTTAAGTGATATTAAATGGCTGGGGATGATCACGCCCCTGGGAGGAGTGGCCTTGATGGTGGGCTGGGGATGTTTAGCGATCGCTGCTTTTAGCTTTAAGGTGCCGTAGGACTTTTAACTCCTGATGCGTTTGATCGATTAACCCCTTACCAGGGAAGACGGCTGCCATCCCAGGAGAAAAAATTGCCACTATCCTCTGGTTGGAGTGCCTCAATTACCGAGATCAACTGGGTCACAGTCCGTTCCACAGAAAATAATTTCTCCGGCGGCACATTCCCTTGAAATGGCTGGGATAGGCGGGTATCAGTGGTGCCGGGATGGAGCATGACGACTATGGTTTGGGGACTTTTGCGACTATATTCAATTGCCAGGGTCCGCATGAACATATTCAGCGCTGCTTTTGAGGCTCGATAGCCGTACCAGCCCCCCAATTGGTTGTCGCCGATACTGCCAACTTTGGCAGAAATGCTGGCAAACACACTGCGATCGCGATGCTTAAACAACGGCAGCAAATGCTTACCCAGCAAAATTGCTCCGATACTATTCACCTGAAAGTAGTGCAGCAAATGGTCTGACTGGATTTGCTTTAAGCTTTTCTCCGGTTGAATGTTGCCCTGATGAAGAAAGCCGACACAATAGAGCACAAGGTGAAGTTTATCAGTCTGGTCCTGGATCTGAGCCACTCCCTGGGCAATCTGTCCCTCGTCGGTGATGTCCATAGAGATTAACCGCAGTTGGTTTGGGTGTTGCCTTAAAAGCTTTGCTAAGGTTGCGCTATCGGGATCTCGATAGGTTACATAGATTGACCCAACCCAATCTTCTTGCAGCAGGTGGCGAACAAATCCCAGTCCAATTCCTTGAGTGGCTCCGACCACCAACACATTCATTGATTTAATCTCAAACAAATGACTCCTCTACAGCCTCAACTGTCTTCTAATCATAGACATAGGCGAAGCCTCTAGGTTTGTCGTAAAGCCAGAACCTCTACTGTGAAGAATCGCTTGGCTTCAGTGGTGTTGTCGGATCAGCAAAGTTTGACTTCAGAAGTTTTTATGGTACAAATGTACTAATATACGTCTTTCAACCCATGCTCCAGCAACCTCGTCTGACCTGGGTTCATGCTGTGTTTAAACCTGACGATTCTACAAAACATAAACTGGCGCTCTATATGATCCCGATCTCGGCTGGTTTCCCCTCCCCGGCTGAGGACTATCTAGAGGGTAGGTTGGACTTAAACCAACTCTTAATTCGCAAACCTGCGGCTACTTACTTTGTGCGGGTGGTTGGCGATTCCATGACCGGAGCAGGGATTCACTCAGGAGATCTTTTAGTCGTCGATCGCTCCCTAGAGGCTGGGGATGGCCGCGTGGTGATTGCCGTCCTCAATGGTGAAATGACTGTGAAGCGACTAGAGATTACTCAAAAGCAAGTTTGCTTGGTTGCTGAAAACCCGCTTTATCCAGCGATCGAGGTGACAGAAGCCATGGAATTTGAGGTTTGGGGTATCGTGACCCATGTGATTCACTCAGTCTAGAGATGGCTGCTCTCTTTGCCCTGGCTGACTGCAACGCGTTCTACGCCGCTTGCGAAGAGGTCTTTAACCCGCAGCTTAAAGATCAACCAATTGTGGTGCTGAGCAACAATGATGGTTGTATTGTGGCCCGATCTAAAGCAGCCCAAGCCCTGGGGATCAAAATGGGTCAGCCGCTATTCAAGGCCCAGGACTTAATTACCCGTCATCAAGTGCAGGTATATTCCAGTAACTACAGCTTGTACGGCGATATGAGTGCCAGAGTCATGACCAGTTTGGCTGAAGTGACCCCCAGCCTGGAAGTTTATAGTATTGATGAATGCTTCTTAGATCTCTCAAGCTTTTCCCAGGTTGACCTAACAGACCTTTGCTACCAAGCTCAAGCCAAAATTAAACAATACACAGGTATTCCGGTTTCCTTTGGGATAGGCAGCACTAAAACCCAAGCAAAGTTGGCCAATTATATTGCCAAAGCTGGCCAGAGCGGGATCTTTAACTTGACTACTGTGGAGCCAGAGCCGATATTAGCCCAAGTCGCAGTAGAGAATGTCTGGGGGGTTGGCAAGCGATCTGCCAAAGCCTTGCGATCTCAGGGTATTCAGACTGCCTTGCAGTTGCGCGATGCCCCCCAGGGCTGGATTAAGCAGCGGTTTGGGGTCGTTCTGCTGCGGACTGTTCTAGAGCTGCAGGGCTGTTCCTGTCTGCCCCTAGAACTCAGTCCTATCCCCAGAAAGGGGATGACCGTATCCCGCTCCTTTGGACGACCAGTAGAGTCTCTAGCTGAGCTTAAACAGGCAGTCTCTACCTATGTCAGTCGGGCCGCTCAAAAGCTGCGCCGAGAGCAGCTAACGGCTACCGGGCTGAAGGTCTTTGTAATCACCAGTCGATTCAGCACGCCCCAGTACCAAAACTCAGTTTCAGTCACGCTTCCGGTGGCGACAAATGATACTGCAGAGCTAATTCACTATGCCTTGAAAGCGCTAGAGGCAATCTACCGTAGCAACTTTAAGTTTAAGAAAGCCGGGGTAATCCTCTTGGGGCTGGTTCCAGTTAAGCAGTTTCAACCTGACTTGCTTGATGGGAGGGACCGACAGCGCGATCGCACCCTGATGCAAACAATGGACCAGATCAACGCTCAACTAGGGGCTGGGACAATTCAATTTGCTGTGGCAGGCTTTGATCAGCCCTGGCAACTCAGAGCTCAGTTTCGCAGCCAGCGCTATACCACCCACTGGGATGAGCTACTTACCGTCAAAGCTTAATCTCAAATTAGCCCCATTTCCAGCTTGGTCTTGATTCAATGTCTGACTGCTTCTGTCAAGATAATTGCAGAAAGTCTACTCCGGATCCCTTGCTATATGCCTTTAAATTCAGCTCCTCTGGATGATCCCACAGCTAGTTTGGTGTCTCCTGCCTGGTCCAACGCTCAACCAATTTATTCTCCCCTGAAGCTGGGCGTCCTAGCCTCCGGCAGCGGCAGCAACTTTGCCGCCATTACCCAAGCCATTCAATCAGGAGATCTCAAGGCCCAAGTTCAGGTACTGATCTACAACAACCCAGGGGCAAAGGCAGCCGCGCGGGCCGAGGCGTGGGGAATTCCAACCAAGCTATTAAATCATCGAGACTTTCCCCAGCGCCAGGAACTGGATCGACAAATTGCCCAAACTTTACAGGCATTTGAGGTTGAGTGGGTGGTGATGGCCGGGTGGATGCGCCGGGTGACAGTGGTGTTAATTGAGTCCTACAAAAATCGTATGCTTAATATTCATCCCAGCCTGTTACCCAGTTTTCCGGGGGTGGGAGCGGTTGAGCAAGCCTTGGCCCATGGGGTAAAAATTTCCGGTTGCACAGTCCATCTTGTGGAGCTAGAAGTCGATAGCGGCCCAATTATCCAACAGGCAGCAGTGCCAGTTTTGGCCGACGACACCCCCCAAACCCTTCACGCCCGCATCCAGGAGCAGGAACATCGAATCTTTCCCCAGGCGATCGCCTGGGCTGCCCGTCAAGCAGCTGAGCAAAAAGAACCCGTATGATGGAGGTGGATGATCAAATCCAGTCGCTACAATCTTTTTAAAGCGTTCTCCTGAGGGGAACATCCTAGAGTCCTGAGGGGTTTTGGCACAATGACAAATATGGAATTGCCCTCAATCACCAAGCCTAAGAATCAGAAACTGGCAACCATTCTGGCCTTAGCCGGGGTAGTTGCCGTACCAGGATTACACAAGTTCTACTTGGGGCGACCAGTTTGGGGCGTTCTCTATCTGCTGTTTTTTTGGACTTCGATTCCCCAGATTGCCAGTGTGATTGAAGGGGTTTGGTATATCGCTCAAGATCAAGATGAATTTGATCAAAAATTTAATCGGAACTTGCTCTCGGCCGCACCGACTCAACCCTCGGTTGATCCAGATCGGTTTACCGCGATCGCCCAAGCTCTGCGCCAACTTGAGGGCCTCCGGCAGGAAGGACTGATCTCAGAGTATGAATTTGAGCAAAAGCGCCGACAACTGCTGGAATAGTGGATCTACCCTTGCCTGGACCATGACTTTTATCAACTGGCTCTCAGCGATTACTCAAACACCGGCTAATCCTGGTTCTAAGCAGGCCGAGATCCTCAAGGCCCCCTACTACCGCTTCCAGTCCTTAGAGGAGGTGCAAGTGGCAGCCAAGCTAGGGGTGAGAATTGATGTCAACCATGCCGGGATTGATGAGTGGCTGCGATTGCCGGGGCTATCGATTCATCAAGCGCGATCGCTGGTGCGGCTAACACAGTCCGGGGTTCAATTTCACTGCCTAGAAGATATTGCCGCAGCTTTAGGATCTCCTCCCCACCTTTTGCAGCCCCTAGGGCCAATTTTGCAGTTTTGCTACTACGATCCTGAGAGCATCACCGCTGTGCCCCGGATCAATCCCAACCTGGCCTCGGTCGAAGCCCTAATTGTGATTCCAGGAATTGATCCAGTCTTTGCCAAAGCAATTGTCACAACTCGCGCCACCGGCCCTTACCGAGATCTAACGGATTTTCAGACCCGGCTTTACGTACCAGGAGCAGTGATTACTGAGCTAATGCACTATCTGCAATTTTGACCAGCTTCTGATTCTGAGAGCTTCATCACCAGGGGATCAGTGCGATGGGCAGCCATAGGAGACAATGGAGTAGAAGTAATTGCTCAAGCAGGAGCGTTCGTTTGGGAGTGTTGCATGGATATTAAAGATGGGTTTGTGGGCACAGTCGGAAACACACCGCTGATCCGCTTAAATAGCTTTAGTCAAGAAACCGGATGCGACATTCTCGGCAAAGCGGAGTTTCTCAACCCTGGCG
>JBGTDP010000153.1:0-2043 GCA_041748255.1 Thermosynechococcaceae cyanobacterium
CTTAGCTGCAGCCGAAGTGGAGACCGTGGCAATGAGTGCCCCGAGCATCCAAGCCTAGTCAATTTCCACAACCTAAGTTCAAGCAAGAGCGCTTCCTATCCAAGGGGGGCGCTTTTGTTATGGAAAGGTAGAGGCGATAAATTCAAATTAAGAAATCAATTGAACAGGACCGATGAGCAGCCAAGAGTCGTCACCTGATCCCAAGCCAAAGCATAGAGGACCCTCTCGACGGATTGGCTTGACTGGAGGCATTGCTACTGGTAAAACAACTGTGGCAAATCATTTAGCCAAGTATCAACTGCCGGTGCTGGATGCAGATGTCTACGCGCGGGAAGCGGTGCAGCCTAATTCACTAATCTTGGCTCGAATCGTTGAGCACTTTGGTCAAAAAATTCTGCTGCCAGATGGAGGCTTGAATCGGCAAAAGCTTGGCAACCTTATCTTTAACAATTCCCAACAGCGGCAGTGGCTAGAAGCCCAAATTCATCCCTACGTGCGCGATCGCCTGCTGGGGACCCTAGCTTCCCTTTTGGAAAAGTCTCCAGAAACGTCCCCAGCAATGCCCGTTGTTGTAGTGGTGATTCCGCTCCTGTTTGAAGCTAAGATGACTGATTTGGTCAATGAGATTTGGGTGGTTACCTGTTCTTTAGACCAGCAACTTGAAAGGCTAAGGCAGCGAAATGGCCTTACCCAAGTCCAGGCCCAAGCACGCATTAATGCTCAGATGCCCCTGGCTGATAAGGTGGCCCAGGCAACCGTGGTTTTGGATAATTCCTCTACGCTAGAGCATTTACAGCAGCAAGTGGAGACAGCTTTGGCTAACCACAAATAGGGGGCAAAGTCCATACTGGAGTTAAGTGCCACCAGCGGCAACATGGACAAGCACTCGGGCTATTTATCTCAGTCTTCTGAACAACTTCAGGGCGTAGTCGAGCGACTGACGTATCATGCTGAGGATTCAGGCTACACCGTTGCCCGGTTTAAAGCCCCGCGCACCCGGGAACTGATTACGATTGTGGGTAGTTTCCCTAATGTCCAACCTGGTCAAACTCTACAACTCGATGGCTTTTGGCGGGACCATCCCAAGTTTGGACCTCAGTTTCAAGTCACAACCTATCGCGAAACTAAGCCCGCTACCCTGACTGGGATTGAGAAGTATCTCGGCAGCGGCCTAATTAAGGGGGTGGGCCCGGTGACGGCTAAGCGGATTGTGGCTCACTTTGGTTTGGAAACCTTGGAGGTAATTGAAAACCACAGCGATCGCCTCTCGGAAGTGCCGGGAATTGCTAAAAAGCGGGTGAAGATGATCCAGCATGCCTGGGAGGCTCAAAAAACCATTAAAGAGGTGATGCTCTTTCTGCAAGGCCACGGGATCTCGACTACCTATGCTGTAAAGATTTTTAAGCAGTATGGCCAAGAAGCGATCGCCAAGGTCACAGAAAATCCCTATCAGCTGGCAACGGATATTTACGGAATTGGCTTTTTTACCGCCGATGAAATTGCCCGTAATCTAGGCGTTACGCCCAATTCAGAATTTCGCTATCGCACCGGGATTTTGCACACGTTAGGGGTGGCTGCAGAAGCGGGCCATTGCTTTTTACCCCAAGCTGAACTGGTGACGCTAACGGTAAAATTGCTCACTCTCCCAGACCACCAGCCGGACTCAGAACTAGTTCAGGCCCTGACAATGCAAATGAACTTAGAGGAGGAGGTGATTCTCCAGGGAGGGACGGCGGACCAAGCAGGCCAGTTCATCTGCTACAAACCTGCTTTCTACCGCACAGAGGTGAGTTTAGGCCATCGCCTCCAGGAGCTTTTGCACCATCCAACCAGTGTGGATCTACCCCGCGTACGGACCTGGGTAGGGCGATTTATGGCCAAAACCGGCATCCAGCTCTCGGCCACCCAGCAGCAGGCAGTGGAGATGGCTGCCCAAGAGCGAGTGCTGATTCTCACCGGCGGCCCCGGCTGCGGCAAGACTTTTACAACTCGAACCATTGTGGCCCTGTGGAAAGCAATGGGCAAATCAATCGCTTTAGCATC
>JBGTDP010000154.1:0-25937 GCA_041748255.1 Thermosynechococcaceae cyanobacterium
TAATGGACCAACTTGACCTGAAGTCAGTTGTAAGCGCCCATTAAACCACTATGGTACGGAAGCAAAAATTTCCTCACCTGGTTGGCTCTAAATGGACTGCCCAGGAAGTGATGTTTGGGTGGCGGCATTTCCAGGTTGTGAACCGCAAAAACCAAAAGAACTTAGTCTTTGCCGAATTGGTTGCAGCCTGTGACCCCAAGGCGCGGTTTTGGCTAAATGCCAAGCTGCTTCACGATCCAGCAGTTTGGCAAGCAGGCTGGCAATCTTTGGTAGACCAGTCTTAACCCTGAAATCTCTTTAGGTTTTATTCCCCGTAGTGGTTGTGTGCTAAGGAAGGAAAATTCCCTATGCTCTGCCGGGGTGAAGACAAGCGTTTTAGCGCTTTGCTCCCGAGTACCTACTTTAAAGTCTTTGTCTCTAGAATCTGTAACAGCTTATATTTGCTGGTTATCGTCAGGGGTAAGCTTGAGAAGTAAGTAACCTAGCCCTAATCCTACAAACACCAGCGTAAATGACAAAATAGCTGCATTAAAGATCTCACCACTCATCCTAAAAGCTCCTTTTTGTTCAATCTGCCAACTTTAGACCAGGATTGATTATACCTTGATGCAACGCACCCTAGGCTCTGCAATCACTTCCCTAGCCCATGTGCTTGAGCCAAGAGAAGTTAACAGGCTGGGTAATTCAAGATTGAAACAATTACCCAGCCCAAGTAATGAGGGTTCTTTTGGTAGGAAAGATTTTAAATCCTAGTCAGCAAACATGACATCCCCCTTCAGCGTTGAAATTTGCCTGCCTTGCATTATCCGGTTATTAGCTGCCTGTGCTGCTTTTGGCCGTATCAGGATACACGTTCCCAAAATCTTTGACGGCGGCAGCGGATTCTTTGGCAATTCTTGCAGCCCGTTCACCTGGTTCACCTTCGGTTTCCCGAGCTTCTCGATTCCATTCCCCTGTGGTTTTTGGTCTTTGGGAATCGCCCTGGTGGATCACCTTGTCAATTTTGTTGGTTATTGATTGACCACTGCGGCCAGAATCAAGCCCTGAAGCAACGTTTGTGGTTAAAAACAAAAAACCAATCAGAACAACAGGCAAAAATTGCTTTGCCGGCAATGATTTGAGGGAAGAACTTATACGAGCAATGGTTCCAGCGATCAAACTTTTCACAATACTACTCCACTAATTATGTTTACTACCTTTTTCGGGATTTAAGTCCAGCTGCTTCTGCCCCAGGGAATGGAGTCTAGAAACTATTCACCATTCATAAATCCAGATCAACCGTGAACTGGCTGAAATATCTAGCTCAGCTAAACAGCGCTTTTGAGCACAGATTTAACGTTAACGGTAAAAGCCTTGATCGCTCCTCTAACAAAAGTTAGAGCTTAAGCAAAGCCGATCCTTGCTTGTAAAAGGCAGTTGCATTTTGGGGTCTAACGATAAATGACCGGGGTAGGCGTTGGCTGGGATAAAAACCTTAAAACAATAATAAGTTTCATGTCATACTTGGGTTGTCCCAAATTCTGTCGTAGTCAATCCAACTCTAAGGTGACGCTATGAATCCTGAAGCTGTAGAGACTGAAGCGCTAGATCGATATGAGTGCCGGGTCTGCGGCTACGTTTACGAACCTGAGAAAGGCGACAACAAAGCTGAGATTCCAGGGGGTACGGCCTTTAAGGAACTCCCCAATCATTGGCGCTGTCCGATTTGCAATGCTCCGACCTCAAGCTTCAGTAACGTTGGCCCCACGGGGAATCCTTCAGGGTTTAAAGAAAACCTCGGTTATGGACTAGGGGTAAATAACCTGACCCCTGGGCAAAAAAATCTCTTAATTTTTGGGGCTTTGGGACTTGCTTTTTTAGTCATGCTTAGTTTCTATGGCATGGGCTAAGACTGGCGCCCAGAATGCTCAAACAGCTGCAACAGTTGTAGGCTTTCTGGCCAGGTTCTCTTCGAAATCACACAGCTGCTGATGCTGGCAACCCGAACTCTAATAACTAATGCACTTTCTTCTCAGACCTTTAAAGCGCTTTTTGCCACTGCTCGCCGTACTGTTACTATGTACCTCCTGTGCGGGTTATGCTGCTTCACTGGGCTATAACCCTTGGCAGCTAACTTCGCTTCCTGTAGATTCAACGGTCATGGATGTTGGGTTTTCTGGAGATTCTCGTCACGGATGGATAGTGGGTAATGACTCGACAATTTTGGAAACCTTTGATGGCGGAAAGACCTGGCAACCAAGAGTCTTAGAGTCAGACGGGCAGGACTACCGATTTACCTCTGTTAATTTCTCTGGCCAGGAAGGTTGGATTGCTGGGCAGCCGTCTATTCTCCTACACACAACTGATGGCGGTCGTTCTTGGACGCGGGTTTCTCTTAGTGCTCAACTGCCAGGCTCCCCCAGTACGATTGTTGCCCTCGGCCCAAAGTCGGCGGAGATGACAACCGATGTTGGGGCGATTTACCAGACCCAGGATGGGGGCCAAACCTGGAAAGCTATGGTTCAAGAAGCGGTGGGAGTAATTCGTAACATTGCCCGCTCCCCGAACGGAAAATACGTTGCTGTTTCCTCAAGAGGCAACTTTTACTCGACCTGGGAGCCTGGCCAAACTGCTTGGGAGCAACACAATCGCAACACCTCTCGGCGGCTGCAAAGTATGGGCTTTGACTCAGAAGGGCAGCTGTGGCTATTAAGCCGGGGTGGCCAACTCCAGTTTAGTGATCCTGCCCAACCTGAGAGCTGGAGTGAGCCACAAAACCCCCAACGCTCTGTTAGCATTGGGCTGCTGGATTTAGCCTATCGAACCCCTGAAGAAGTCTGGGTCGCGGGGGGGAGCGGTAACTTGCTGTGTAGTTTTGATGGGGGCAAAACTTGGCAAAAAGATCGGGCCGTTGAGAATGTCCCCTCAAATTTCTACAAAATTGTGTTTGTAACGCCAGAGCAAGGGTTTATTCTGGGACAAAAAGGAACACTACTGCGGTACACGGGTTCGGCTGAAGCAGCCTAGCAAAATCTCTCTAGATGCTACTGGATCCAAGAGGGGATGAAGCCATTCCCAGGATTTGCTTGTGAGACTTTCGGTGGTCTCGTATGATAAAGAAAAACCTTTGTTGATACGTTAGGAGGAAAACCAACGTGGCCGGTACAACTGGAGAGCGTCCCTTTTCAGATATTATTACCAGTATTCGTTACTGGGTAATTCATAGTATTACAATTCCTGCTTTGTTCGTTGCCGGATGGCTGTTTGTAAGCACGGGCCTGGCCTATGATGTGTTTGGCACACCTAGACCTGATCAGTACTTTGCGCAAGAGCGTCAAGAGATTCCCCTTGTTTCTGATCGCTATGAAGGTAAGCAGCAGATTCAGCAGTTCAATAAGGAACTATCAAATCAATGACGAGTAATAGCCCTAATCAGCCTGTTTCTTATCCAATTTTTACCGTACGATGGATGGCTGTTCACACGCTTGCAGTGCCAACGGTCTTCTTCCTAGGTGCGATCGCCGCTATGCAGTTTATTCAACGTTAGGAGAATCAAATGCCTGCGCCGAATCCGAATAGGCAGCCAGTTGAGCTTAATCGAACCTCTCTTTACCTCGGTCTGCTCACGGTGTTTGTCTTAGCAATTCTGTTCTCAAGTTACTTCTTTAACTAACTTAAGTTATTACCTACAGTTAGCTAGAAAATTTTAACTTGATCCTGTTCGAAACAAATCTATTTAATTTCTGTTGGAATTAGGAGGCAAAATCAATGTCGGGAACTGGAAGAATTCCCCTGTGGCTTGTGGCAACAATTGCAGGCACGGGTGTACTCGTAGTTTTAGGAATCTTTTTCTATGGGGCCTATGCTGGGCTAGGTTCCTCCCTATAGCCAAACCCTAATTTAATAAAAGCCGCTGATTTCAGATACGAAATCAGCGGCTTTTTAGGGTTCAGGGGTTGTGAATCAAGCGTTCTAAACGCCAGAAGGATCTTCCCGCTCAATGTAGAGAAACAAAAAGGCCATCGCCACAGCGGGCATTACTAAGCCAACCAACGGAACCAGGATTGAAGGTAAAAATCCAGCTGCCATAGCAAAATTTTCCTAATTTAAACAGTTTTCCTAAACTGACTTTACTGTGGATTGGGGACAAACTGCCATTCCCGTAGAAATTTTAATATCCTCTTCTTAGCTAGAGCTGCCCAGTCTGAGCCTGAAGGGCTGCATTTTGCCCTCAGCATTGACTACATTAGAAAAAAAATATTTCAGAATAGGCCATGGCGATGGATTCAACAAGGGCTGAGGCTAAAGCCCGGGCTCAGGAGCTAAGACAACTGCTGCAAAAGGCTAGTTATGCCTACTATGCTCTGGATAATCCAATCTTGGAAGATGCAGTTTATGACCAGCTCTATCAGACGTTACTAGCCTTAGAAACTCAATATCCTGACCTGGTAACTCCCGACAGTCCGACTCGGCGAGTGGGAGAACGCCCAGCCACTCAGTTTACCTCCGTTGAGCATCGCATTCCCCTCTATAGTCTTGAGAATGCCTTTACATTAGAGGAGATCTGCCGCTGGCAAGCACGTTGGCAACGCCAGCAAGTAGTGGCCGAGACTGAGTCCTATGTCTGTGAGTTAAAAATTGATGGTTCGGCCCTGGCCTTAACCTATGAGCATGGATTTTTAGTCCGGGGGGTGACCCGGGGGGATGGGTTGACAGGGGAAGATATTACCCCCAATGTCCGCACCATTCGCTCGATTCCCTTACGTCTAAATCTGGCTGATCCGCTAGCAGTCGTGGAAGTCAGGGGAGAAGCTTTCTTGCCCTTGGCTGTGTTTGAGCAGATAAATCAGGGACGGCAACAGGCAGGGGAGAGTCTGTTTGCCAATCCTCGCAATGCCGCTGCCGGGACCCTGCGTCAGCTCGACGCCCGAATTGTTGCCCGTCGTCGTCTTGACTTTTTTGCCTACACCCTACACTTGCCGGAGGATTTGGGAGAGCTGCAGCCCCCGCAGACCCAATGGCAGTGTTTAGATCTTTTGCAGCAACTAGGGTTTCGAGTTAACCCCAATCGTCAACAGTGTCCAACTTTGGCAGTGGTGCAGGACTACTACAACCACTGGTCAACGGCCCGATTTGACCTTCCCTACCTGACAGATGGGGTTGTGGTCAAGCTAGATTCCCTGGCCCGGCAAGCTCAGTTAGGCTTTACTCAAAAGTTTCCCCGTTGGGCGATCGCCTGGAAGTATCCCGCTCAAGAAGCAATTACCCAGGTAGAGAATATCTCTGTTAATGTGGGCCGAACCGGGGCCCTGACCCCAGTGGCGGAACTTGCGCCCGTGCAGCTAGCCGGAACAACAGTTTCGCGGGCCACCCTGCACAACCGCGATCGCCTAGAGGATCTAGACATTCATCTGGGGGATACTGTTGTTCTCCGTAAAGCCGGCGAGATTATTCCAGAGGTTTTGCGCGTGCTCCCAGAACTCCGACCGCCGACGGCCCTGCGCTACCAAATACCTCACCATTGCCCGGAGTGTCACCAGCCTGTGGTCCAGTTGCCTGGAGAAGCCGTAACCCGTTGTGTGAATATCTCCTGCCCGGCAATTCTACGGGGGGCGTTGGGGCACTGGGTCAGCCGAGATGCTGTGGATATTGATGGTCTGGGAGAAAAGTTAATTCGCCAACTGGTTGAGCAAGGGTTGGTTGACTCGGTGGCGGATCTCTATGACCTGGGAAAAGAACAACTGCTGAAGCTAGAACGGATGGGTCAAAAGTTGGCGGCTAAAATTGTTGATGCCATTGCTGACTCTTGCACGCAGCCCTGGCCTAGAGTTCTGTATGGCCTAGGGATTCGCAATGTGGGCAAGGTGAATGCCCAAACTCTAAGTGAGGTTTTTCCCAGCGTCGGTCAATTAGCCCAGGCAGATGTCAGTGAAATTGGGGCCATTTATGGCATTGGCCCAGAGATTGCCGAGTCTGTCAGTCAGTGGTTTCAAATTCCAGCCAATCAGCAACTAATTGAGCGTCTCCAGACCGCAGGCTTGCAGTTGGCCACAACTCAGGTTCCTAAAGGGGAACAGCCTTTAGCGGGTAAAACCTTTGTGATTACCGGAACTTTAACAACGCTGAAGCGAGATCAAGCCAAAACTTTAATCCAGGCGGCAGGAGGAAAAGTCACGGAGGCGGTGAACAAAAACACAGATTACTTAGTGACGGGAGCCAGTGCTGGCTCAAAGTTAGATAAAGCCAAAGCTCTAGAAATTTCGCTGCTCTCAGAGACTCAGCTATTGGCCTTGCTGCCTTCTGAGTTGTTGGAGTAATCCTGATCCAGGGGTGGGTATGGGGAATGGGTTGCAGATGAACAGCCTCTGGCTTTCTCCACCCAGGAGGATTTGACGGTTGAGGGCTGGGGGATGGAGTCTTGATCATTGACTCCATTTACAGTAAAAGCTTTCAATGGGATCTGTGAAAGGATTTTGCAGTCCCGTTTTGCTTTAAAGTTTTACCCTGCTTTGGCGTTTAGGAATGTCAATTCAACCGCTTAATCAGTTTCCTGCTACAGGGGAGCCTTTGGGGTCTGTAGTCCCTCAATTCCAGGATTTAGTTGCCGGGGTGGATGAAGTTGGTCGGGGATCCCTGTTTGGGCCAGTGGTGGCCGCAGCAGTGATCCTTTCCCCCAATGCTGAAGCCAAATTGCGCCCTGCCGGGGTAAAGGATAGCAAGCAACTCAGCGGCGCTCAACGGCTAATTTTAGCTGAGCAAATCTGGGCCTTGGCTGTTGATTGCCAGATCGGAACTGCCTCTGTTCGAGAAATTGACCGCTTAAATATTCTCCAGGCGGCTCTGTTGGCAATGCGGCGGGCGATTCTGAGACTAAAGCTTCGACCAGGATTATGTTTAGTTGATGGCAACCAACCTATTCCGGCCCTAGAGATTCCCCAACAAACAATGATTAAGGGGGATCAACGACAACTAGCGATCTCATCTGCGAGTATTGTCGCCAAGGTTTGGCGAGATACTTTAATTGTGCGCCTGGCCCAGAAATATCCAGGCTATGATCTGGCCGCCAACAAAGGGTATGGCAGTCCCAGGCACCGACTGGCGCTAGAACAGCTAGGGCCTTCGTCTCAACACCGACTCTCCTTTCGACCCTGCCGGGTTGGCAAACCAGATACGGTTTGACGGATTAGTTTTGGATGCTAATCTCCCTTTACAGGGATGGGAGGATTGGGACGGAGTTCCGGTGCAAGGGGATTGGAAGAATCCGTAGCCTCAGCAGTGGCTTGAGCCCAGTGGCGATAATCTACAATCAGTTGATGCATCAGTCGCTGCTTGATCGTTGAGAGGACTCGACTGAGTAAGTTGCTACCAGTGCTCTCCAGAACCGCTCTCGGCATTATCTCTAATGGTGGTGGGACATCTACTTGCACCTCCAGGTCAGCCTTCCCCTGCAGGAATGTCTGATCACCGGTTTGGACTGGATAAAGATTGCCCACCAGCTTTAGGCGGAAGCGTTGATTAATATATTCAACCCCGCGAATCTCACAGCCAACGGATTCAAGGTAAACCTGACCCTCGGTATTGGACTGAACCTGGAGGTCCACGGTTGGCTGAAGGTTCAGGATGATGAATCTGAGGGGCCGCATTTTAAGCCGAAATAGGTTCTCACCCAGTTGCTCAGTGCGCCTGGTATCAACCAGGGCCGAGACTAAACGACGGGGCTGACGAAGATAGTGTTGAATCGGAACTGGTTCCTGAGGGACTGCAATCACGACCCCTTCTGAAGCAGAAAACTTGATCAGCATGAACCCGCAGGAGACTATATATGATTTGATTTTACAATTCTTTGTAACTTGCCTAGTTCTGTCCGATGATAGAACCACAGCTTTAAGTAGTTGATCTTGATATGTCGTTGGCGATCGCCCACTTAGGTCCCCCCGGAACCTATACAGAAGAAGCAGCCTTGGCCTATGCCAAGTGGCTCACTGCAACCCAGGATGTAACGGTAACCCTATGCCCTTATTCCAGCAATGCCCAGACCCTTAGGTCTACTGCAGCAGGAGAGACTCAGATTGCTGTGGCTCCAGTTGAAAACTCTGTTGAGGGGAGCGTAGCTGTAACCCTAGATACCCTTTGGCAGTTAGATCAGCTGCAAATTCAACAAGCCCTCGTGCTTCCCATCGTCCATGCTCTAATTTCAACCGCCTCAAACTTGACCCAACTGAAGGCAATTTATTCCCATCCCCAAGCCTTTGGGCAATGCCAAAGGTGGTTGGAGCAATTTTTGCCTCAGGTACAACTGATTCCCAGCAATTCAAACACCGAAGCCCTTGTGCACCTCAAGGATAATCCCACCCTGGGGGCCATCGCCTCTCAGCAGGCTGCCCAGCTCTATCAGCTGCCAGTTTTAGCCTGCCCAATCAATGACTATGCTGATAACTGTACCCGGTTTTGGGTCGTGAGATTAAGGAACGACTCTGCCGATCAACCTGAGCTTTTGACGAATGGCACTTACACATCTTTGGCCTTTAGTGTTCCTGCTAATGTCCCAGGAGCCCTAGTGAAGCCGCTCCAGATTTTTGCTGATCGCCAGATTAATCTGAGTCGGATTGAGTCCCGGCCTAGCAAACGATCCCTAGGGGACTATATTTTCTTTGTGGATTTAGAATCTCCCCTGGGCTCTACCGCCGTTCAATCTGTTCTGGCAGAGATTGGACCCCACACAGAGATCTTAAAAGTTCTAGGCAGTTATCCTATTTTGGCGATCTAGAGGCTAAGACTGCAGGGTGTCTTTAAGCACGGTCCGAGCCGCCAAATGACTGCGGGTAGAGGTAAGAATTTCTGCCTCCCGTTCTAAGCGGGCCGCTGTATCCTGCAGCTCCAATAAAGACTGCTGTTCTGCTGCTGCCCCATAAAAATTGCTGGCAACCCAGTAGGAGAGTTCTGTGGGCAAGCTGGGGATATCTTTGGGGACTTCAATCACTTGGTCTGTCAATTTAGCAGACAGACGAACCACATCTTCGAGTAAGCGGGTAACATCGGCTGCTAACACTCGCAAATCCATTTGAGTGGGAGTATCTTCAATCCACTCTACCAAGCCAACGCGATAGGGCTTCTCACGCACATAGTCTAAAACGCGAAATCGTTGCTGGCCTAAAGAAAGAACCATCATCCGATCATCTTCAAGCCGCTCAAACTGAGTCACTTCTGCACAGCAGCCAACGGTTACGGCTCGTCCGCGATTTGGGTCCCACATCAAAACCCCAAATCGGTGATCGCTCTCCAGGATTGTGTTGATCATGATCCGGTAGCGAAACTCAAAAATATGTAGGGGTAATGGCCTGCCTGGGAATAGGACTAACTCCGGTAAAGGGAATAGGGGAAGTTCTCGCACGGCAATTGACGAAGAAGCCATTGTTCACTCAGTGAAATGGTAACTGCAGATCTTTCCTTACTGTAACCTTTCTAAATCAGCTGAAACCCTGCTCAGATCTCAGCTGATTGGCAGTTTGCCAGTGGTAACCGAAACGGATATGACTGTTTTAACTGGGATCACTGCCAGAAAAGATGCTTAGGGGTTTGGAAGTCTGGGGAAAGAGATCACCTATAACTTCACTTCAATATCAACCCCAGCAGGTAGATCCAGCTTCATCAAGGCATCGATGGTTTTGGAAGAGGGTTGATAAATGTCAATAATCCGCCGGTGGGTTCTGGACTCAAAGTGTTCCCGCGAGTCCTTATCAACGTGGGGTGAGCGCAGAACACAGTAGATCCGCCGTCGGGTCGGGAGCGGGATAGGGCCAACAGCCGAAGCGTTGGTGCGTTTGGCCGTATCGACAATTTTTTCGCAGGACGTATCTAATAACCGGTGATCAAAGGCTTTAAGCCGGATCCGGATTTTTTGCTGTTGAATCGTTGCCATTTTTTATTTTCTAGGTTCTAGCTTTACGAGAATCAAAATGGAGCAGAAAAGTTAGGCCGATCAAGCTGCTTTTCTGCTCCGTTGGGGCTGAGGGTCGGCTTACTTCAAGATCTTGGCAACCACACCGGCACCAATCGTCCGGCCACCCTCACGAATTGCAAACCGCATTCCCTGCTCAATCGCGATCGCATTAATCAGTTCTACGGTCATCTTAATCCGGTCTCCGGGCATGACCATTTCCGCTTCACTGCCATCATCAGCAGTAAAGGCACTAATGGTCCCGGTTACATCGGTGGTCCGAACATAGAACTGAGGCCGGTAGCCAGGAAAGAAAGGCGTATGACGGCCGCCCTCTTCTTTTTTGAGTACATAGACTTCAGACTCAAACTTAGTATGAGGGGTAATTGAGCCTGGCTTAGCAATCACCATGCCCCGCTCAATATCTTCCTTCTGAACTCCGCGCAACAGTACTCCAACGTTATCCCCTGCCATCCCTTCATCCAGGGTTTTTTGGAACATCTCAACGCCGGTGACCGTGGTGCTACGGGTATTTTTAATTCCCACTAGCTCAACGGTTTCGCCGACTTTGACTTTACCCCGCTCAATTCGACCGGTGGCAACGGTGCCGCGGCCAGTGATCGAGAAGACATCCTCAATCGCCATTAGAAAGGGCTTATCAATATCCCGCTCTGGGGTGGGAATGTAGGCATCCACTTCATCCATCAGGGCGTAGATTTTATCAATCCACTGATCATCCCCACGCTTGGTGGTTGGGTTGCTGGTTAGAGATTCTAGGGCCATTAGGGCTGAGCCCGAAACAATCGGAATATCATCCCCAGGAAAGTCATAGGAGCTGAGCAATTCCCGGACTTCTAGCTCAACAAGCTCTAGTAGCTCTTCGTCATCAACTTGATCTTGCTTATTTAAGAAGACCACAATATTGGGAACCCCCACCTGCTTGGCCAGCAAGATGTGCTCCCGAGTTTGGGGCATCGGGCCATCAGCCGCTGAAACCACCAGAATTGCCCCATCCATTTGGGCTGCACCCGTGATCATATTTTTGACATAGTCAGCGTGACCAGGGCAGTCAACGTGTGCATAGTGGCGGCTTTGAGTCTCATACTCAACGTGAGCGGTATTGATTGTAATCCCCCGCGCCTTTTCTTCGGGGGCAGCATCAATGTCGTCGTATTTGCGAGCTTTGGCTTGACCCAAGGCAGCCAAGGACATTGTAATTGCCGCCGTTAAGGTCGTTTTACCATGGTCAACGTGGCCAATGGTGCCAATGTTGACGTGGGGTTTATTTCGTTCAAATTTTGCGCGTGCCATGGGTTATCTATTCCTCTTCCTGGTTATGCGTTCCCTTTACTTTTAGCGATGATTGTTTCAGCCACATTCCGAGGGACCTCGTCATACTGGCTAAACTCCATCGAAAATATACCTCGACCCTGGGTTTTAGACCGAATGTCAGTGGCATATCCAAACATCTCTGCTAACGGAACTTTGGCGGTCACTTTAGCGATTCCATCATCAGAGCCCATTCCCTCAATCTGGCCTCGACGGGAGTTGAGGTCTCCCATCACATCCCCAAGAAAGTCTTCGGGCACTTCAACCTCAACTTTCATCATGGGCTCTAAAAGTACCGGGGCAGCTTTCATTACCCCGTTCTTAAGGGCCATGGAGCCAGCGATCTTAAAGGCCATCTCCGAGGAGTCAACATCGTGGTAAGAGCCGTCAACGAGGGTGACCTTAACGTCAATCAGCGGATAGCCAGCGATAACGCCAGACTCACAAGCTTCCTTCATACCCTGTTCTGCAGGATTGATGTACTCCTTAGGAACAGCGCCACCGACAATCTTGGAGACAAATTCAAACCCGCTACCGGTATCCCCCGGCTCAAGTTCAATGACGACGTGGCCATACTGGCCTTTACCCCCACTCTGGCGAATAAATTTGCCTTCGGCATTAATCGCCTTGCGAATGGTTTCTCGGTAGGCCACTTGAGGGGCCCCAACGTTGGCCTCGACTCGAAATTCCCGCAGCATCCGGTCTACGAGGATTTCTAGGTGCAGCTCGCCCATGCCAGCAATCACGGTTTGATTGGTTTCCGAGTCAACACTAACCCGGAAAGTCGGATCTTCTTCAGAAAGAGACTGGAGGGCTTTAGAGAGCTTCTCCATGTCCTGCTTGGTTTTGGGCTCCACTGCCACAGAAATCACGGGCTCAGGAATGAACAGAGACTCTAAGACGATCGCAGAATCTTGCTCACAGATAGTATCGCCGGTAAAGGTGTCCTTGAGGCCCAAGGCCGCACCCAAGTCTCCAGCCCGGAGCTCATCGACTTCAATCCGGTCATCGGCTTTTAAGACAATCAAGCGAGAAATCCGCTCTTTCTTTTCCTTGGTGGCGTTCCAAACATAGCTACCTTTGCTGAGAATCCCGGAGTAGACCCGGACAAAGGTGAGGCGACCGTAGGGATCGGCCATGATCTTAAAGGCCAGGGCAGCAAGGGGTTGGCTATCATCTGCCCGCCGCGCTGCCGTCGAGCCATCAGCGAGAGTTCCCTGAATCGGCGGGACTTCTGTGGGGGCTGGCAGGTAGTCAATGACTGCGTTGAGCAGTAACTGCACGCCTTTGTTCTTAAAGGCGGTTCCACAAAGGGTGGGGATAATTGTGCCGGCAAGCGTGCCATCGCGCAGGGCTTGCTCGATTTCTGCCTGGGTTAGCTCTTCCCCTTCTAGATACTTTTCCGTTAGGACATCATTTGTTTCAGCCACTGCTTCAACCAGCTTGGCCCGGTACTCGCTGGCAACTTCCTGGACTTCTGGGGGAATATCCGTTTCTTGAATATCAGTGCCAATATCATTGCCATAGACAAAGGCCCGCATCCGCACCAGATCAACTAAACCGTGGAAGTTATCTTCGCTCCCAATCGGGATCTGAACCGCGACTGCATTGGTCCGCAGGCGATCGCGGAGTTGATCGAAGACCTTAAAGAAATTAGCCCCAGTCCGATCCATTTTGTTGATAAAGACAATCCGGGGAACTTTATAGCGATCGGCTTGCCGCCAGACTGTTTCAGTCTGAGGCTGGACCCCCCCAACGGAGCAGAGCACCGTAATCACCCCATCGAGTACCCGCATGGATCGCTCAACTTCAATGGTGAAATCAACGTGACCAGGGGTGTCAATGATGTTGATCTGATGGTCCTTCCAGCTGGTTGTGATTGCAGCAGCAGTAATGGTGATGCCTCTTTCTCGTTCTTGAGCCATCCAATCCGTTACTGTGTTGCCCTCATGGACCTCACCAATTTTGTGCACCACACCAGAATAAAATAAAATTCGTTCTGTCGTGGTGGTCTTGCCCGCATCAATGTGGGCCGCGATGCCTATATTGCGTACTCTCTCAAGTGGGACGGTACGTGCCACAGCTACCTCCTTAGTATTGGGCGCAAGTATTCCCGTTACTTGCTAAATGATCCTGTAATAATTCTATACTTTCTGTAACGATCCTTTGAAATTAGTAGCGGTAGTGGGCAAAGGCTTTGTTGGCCTCAGCCATGCGATGGGTTTCCTCCCGCCGACGGATTGCACTCCCCGTCTCGTTAGCAGCATCCATCAGTTCATTGGCAAGCTTACTGACCATTGAACGCCCAGCCCGTTCCCGTGAAAATCGAACCAGCCAGCGTAAAGCCAGGGCGGTCCCGCGCTCAGAGCGGACTTCCATCGGTACCTGGTAGGTGGCTCCCCCAACCCGGCGAGCTTTAACTTCTACTAAGGGCGTGGCATTTCGAACTGCTCTTTCAAAGGTTTCTAGCGGATCTTGCCCAGTCCGCTCCTGGATTGATTTCAGGGCATCGTAGAAGATGTGAGCAGCGATGGATTTTTTCCCACTCAGCATAATTCTACGAATCATCATGCTGACCAAACGGCTATTGTAAACCGGGTCGGGAGGAATAGGGCGCTTTTGAATCCGAGTGCGACGAGACATAACAATCCTTTCAGGACAGGCGTGGATGGGCAGTTAGGAGAGCAGACAATTGATCATTAGGAGTCGACTTAAGCTTTTCCCAATGTTCACAAGACAAGATGAGGCAAGAAAGTTTAAACGGACTTTTCTCGGCAGCAATCGATGCAAATACAGTCAATACCGTAAGGATTAGCTGCTCTTGGGACGTTTGGCCCCGTACTTAGAACGACCCTGGCGGCGGTCCTTAACCCCGGCTGTATCTAGCGTGCCACGAATAATATGGTATCTCACCCCTGGAAGGTCTTTTACCCGTCCCCCCCGAATCATCACAACTGAGTGCTCTTGAAGGTTATGGCCAATTCCTGGGATGTAGGCAGTTACTTCAAAACCTGAAGTCAGCCGCACTCTGGCAACCTTTCTGAGGGCAGAGTTGGGCTTTTTAGGGGTTGTTGTGTAGACCCGAGTGCAAACGCCACGGCGCTGAGGGCAACTCTTGAGCGCTGGAGACTTTGTTTTCTTGTGAGATTTCTGACGTTCACTACGAATGAGTTGCTGGATAGTGGGCATGAGTTACGGCACGTTCCAAATATTGGTCGCTTTTAAGTATTAACAAATTCTAACTATATCGATCTTTTCGGCTCGCTGTCAATTTTTCTCAGGACAACATTTTGCCAAGCAGATAGCAGGGTTGCTTGACTGATTCAATCCTGCGATTGGCGGACAAACTCTTTAGTCGGGGTTTAGCTACTTTTTAAGGGCAAAGGCGTTGCCACAGCCACAGGTTTGCTCAGCATTGGGATTGTGAAACCGGAAGCCACCTCCCATCAAGTCTTCAGAATATTCAAGCCTAAGCCCTTCTAAAAACGGCAAACTGTGGGGATCGACGATCACCTTAACGCCATCAGCCTCATAGGTTTGATCCTCTGGCTGACTCTCTAAGGTAAACGCCATTTTGTAGGCCATCTCAGCGCAACTGCTTGGCTGAACCTCTAAGCGAAGTGCCGCTTTGACTTGATGGTGCTTACCTTGTAAGCGCCTAACCTCATGAATGGCAGCCGGACTCAAGTAAATCATCAGTGCTGGTCAGAAAGCCTTAAGTAAAATTTTAGGAGGGATTTGAGCGCGCATAATCGTCGTCAAACCGCATAATGTCATCCTCCCCTAAGTACTCTCCGTTTTGAACTTCAATCAAAACTAGCGGAATCATTCCAGGGTTCTCTAGGCGGTGAGACGTAAACTGGGGCACATAGGTGGATTGATTGGTGCAGAGCATGGTCTCTTCACCATCACGAATAACTTTGGCAATCCCGGCAATCACAATCCAGTGCTCACTCCGGTGATGGTGCATTTGCAGACTTAACCGATGCCCTGGCTTGACTTCAATGCGCTTGATTTTGTAGCCGGAGCCTTCTTCCAAGATTGTAAAAGAGCCCCAGGGGCGCAGCTCTGTTGCGGCAATACCATTGAGAGCAGAAGTGTCTGGAGGGGCCAGTTGAGGGGCTTCTTGGGCTTTAACCATGGTTTTGCTCCTGGAGAGTTTACTAACGGAAGTTGTTCTTCAAACTAACTTGCCAGATTGTTTTTGCCAATCTCTTAAAAGCCAATCCCTTAAAAGTAGGTTTAAGATACCCATTTTTAGGTTGCTTAGCAATTTACCTTAGCGATATTTTGTAACTTTTACAGCTGGATCGGGCTAGGGGGTGGGTTGCACAAAAACGCCAATTCCATTATTAACACGGGCAGCGGTACTGGGATGTCGGTCGAGTAGTTGTCCCCCCAAGTAGAGAGCTGTAGAACTGCCACCATCCAGATTTAAGGCATCGACTGCACCCATCTGGCGCATAATTTGAGCCATTTCCCCTAGGGTTGGCCCTGGCCCCCCCACCCGGTTATGAACTGCAGCAATTAAAATCTCACCCGTGGCGGTACGGCCAATGGTACTGCGGGAGGCAAACTGACGATCAAAGGGAGGTTGAAACTGCTCAGCTTTAGCATTGAGGGCGATCTGGCTATTTTGCAACAGTAACGGCCCCGCTGCCAGAATATTGGGATATTGATTAAAGCTGGCAGGAGAGGCACTCATCTGACTCTGAAGCACTGTGCCCACGGCAAGGCTATTTCCTGGGACATCTCGCAGCACCAGTAGATAACCATTGGTCGGAATTGAAGTTGCAGTTTGCCCCGCTGCCCGACTTTGCTGCTGACGAATCACCTGGTTATTTTCAACGGTAATGATGGTTTCGGTGTTTGTTAAAGGGCTGTAGGTGGCCCCCCAGTCTTTGGTGTAGCGGGCAATCCCTTTTTGGACAAAACCACTATTAAGGGCTACCACTGGTAGGCGCTGGCCGTTGCTTCCGGTCAGGGTTTCTTGCAGTTGCAGTAGCCCTAGTTGAAATTCACCTCCGTCGCTCCAGGCGATCGCCCCTCGCTTGAGAATCGGGCTAGAAATCCAACGATTTGCTTGGCGAATTGCCCCCAGGGGCATCCGGTTGTTGCGATTAAAATAGCCCCCATTGATGGCTGCTGCCGCCTGCCACTTTTGAGCCAGGGCTGCCACTGGGGCGCTGCCAACCAAGCTACTGGGGTCACTCCAGATCGGTTGCAGCTTGACGCCCGGCTGCCGGGGACTCACGGCTAACCAGTAAACTGGGAAGCTATCTTTACCCAGACTGATTAGTTGTTCTCGCCATCGGAGTCCTGGGGCCCAAAGGATATCTCGCCTGGTCGTGGTGTTAGCGCGAATATCAATTACCAAGCGGTTGGGATTGGGCAGCATCGTCACCTGGGGTTGCAGGTTGCCAGCGATCGCGGCTCGAAGGACAGTCCGCCCGCTGCTTGACTCTAGCTTTAAGGATTTGATTGGCCCTTGGGGTAGCGCCTTCAATTGGCTAAGACCGGCGGCTGTCGTGGCATCCAAGCTGATTAGCAGTTCGCGGCTCTCCACAGCATCGCCTCCCTTGGTTAACCGGGCAACTTGCCAGGGGGTGGGGCGGTCTAGGTCTATAACAATCCGGGCTCCCCAGGGTTGACGACCCTGACGAATAGCTCTCACCGTGGCAGGGGGAGAAGAAATCTTTAAGGTTCCCCCCTCGGGTTGCAGCTGCCAGTTGGCCTGTTGGGCCAAACCACTAATATCAAGTAGGCGATACTGGCCAGAGCTAGTCAGACGGGTGGCAACGGTCTGGGGAGTACTGGCAAACCACTGAATCGGTTGTTGTCCAGATTGGGCAGTATTGAGCAACTCTAGGCCGATGCTTTGCGCTAACCCCCCGTCACTGATCCCGGTCAGGGTTTTGCTAGCCCCATCCTGCCACTGTGCCCAGGCCGCGGCATAGGGACGGCCATTGACGATAATCTGGTTCCCTTGCTGCAAACTGGGGCCAGCGGCAATTGGCGTTAGTTGAGGCGTCCCAGCTTTTCTAGGTTGAGCAGGGTCGGATGCCGGGACCGCCGAGACTGAGGCAGGTGAATTAACCTCCCTAGGCAAAGGTGCTGGACTCAAAGTTTGAAGAGATTTGCCCAGGCCTGATTGGTCAGCAGGGGTGGATTGTTGAGGCTCAGCAACAGGGGTTTGAGCTGGATGACCTGGAGATACAAGTGTTTCAGCCCTGCCAGGCTTTGTCCCCAATAGGGCCACTAAACCAGCCAGCAGGATTAAATAACCAGAAATGGGCCGCTGACGGGTTTTAGCTAAATCATTCATTGGCTGATATTCCAAATTGATTACCTGTAAATTGCCGAGTCTGTAGGTTACTTAAGCCTGAAGCGGATTAAAATTCATCTGCAGTTCCGATTTGAATGGGCGCTCCAACAAATCGGCTAGGGCCTGGGCCGGAGTTTTATCTCCTTCCAAAAGAGCGAAAACTTCTTGGGTGATCGGCACATCCAAATTTTGTCGGGAGGCATAGGCTGCGAGCACTTTTGCTGTGTTTACCCCCTCGGCAGTACCAACAACTTCACTCAGAACCTGAGCCAGGGACTTGCCTTGGGCCAAGCCCCACCCCACCTGATAGTTGCGACTTAGGGGGCTGGTGCAGGTGGCCAACAAATCTCCCAGGCCGGAGAGCCCGTAAAAAGTAGCAACCTCTCCCCCCCAGTGGCTCCCCACACGGATCATCTCTACTAGGCCGCGAGTGATCAAGGCTGAGCGGGCGTTGATCCCTAGAGCTAGCCCATCGTTAACGCCACAGGCGATCGCCATGACATTTTTTAGCACGCCCCCTAACTCAACCCCAATCTGGTCGGTATTTGTATAAATGCGGAAAGCTGGGGTTCCCAGGGTTGCCTGCACCCGCTGGGTGATCTGAGGATCTCCGGCAATCACAGTGGCAGCGGGTAGTCCCTGGGCAATTTCTAGGGAGAGGTTAGGCCCTGACAAAACCACCGTTGGGACCTGGGGCAATAGCTGCTGCCAGATCTGGGCGGCAGTTCGGGTGGTAGCGGGTTCTAGCCCTTTGGTGGCGCTGACTAAAATTGTCTCGGGGGCAAGGGGCAGGGTTGCCAGTTGCTCGGCAACAGTGCGTACGGCTTTAATTGGCAGGGCGCAAACAATTGTGGTGGCGGTGGCGATCGCTGATGCTAACGGCAGGGATGCAGAGTGACTCCAGCCACTAACGGTATGCCCTTGGTGCTGGGCAAGTTGGGCTAGGGTTGTACCCCAGGCCCCCAGCCCAATGACTGCCACAGCTTGGCTCTGGAAACCGGCCTCTCCCGAAGTCGGAGTCGGCAGGGATAATCCTGAGGTAGGGGCAACGTCCCCCCTCAAGAAAGGTGCTGGTTCCATGGGCAGGCTACTGAACCGACGTTGGTTGGGCCGGGGTGACGGGTCGAGGCGTTTGGGATTCTAACTGGAGTCGCTGCTTATTGTGGAATTCCTGAATGGCAGAATTAAAACTCTCGTCTTGATCCTGGGCAAATTCCCCCGAGCTGCGGCCATTGAGTAATTGAAGCTGGTTAATCAGATTCAGCAGCGAAGCCCCCCCGGCATCTTCTGAGCCATTGGCAAAGTCACTCAAATCTTGATTACTTTGCTGGAGATCTTCGGCTGTTTGAGCCGCAGCGGATCGGCAAAGGGCTGGCTGAACCACGAGCAAGATTGCTGCCCCTAAGCCGAGCCAGCTAATTTGCTTCCACGGAGCGCTTTGGTTAATCTTCATGGCATTTTCTCTTGGTAAATCGTTAATGCGTATTCAGGGCAAAGTCTCATAACCTGTCGCCGGTTAAATAGATGTTGCCATTTATCCAGACACTTAAGCTGTCCAGCCAGTACAATGTATTTTTCTCTGTCCTCAGGGTATCAAATCTAACCTGTGAATTTGTGACTGCTTTAATTAGTAAATGGTTTCCAACTCCAGAGAATTTGTCCGACTTCTTAAGATCAGGGGATTGAGATATTCTGACTTTAAGGGCCACAAAAAGGACCAGAAACAAAAGCCCCACTAGGCCGCTAGAGACCTGAATAAATTTAATTGGGCATCTCTTAAAAAACAACTGGACAGACTTCCCAAAGGTGTATGATTCATATCCATTTACGCTCGGGCCAACCACTTAGTCGTCAACAACAGCCTCAAGACAATCCGCACAATTCGCAACAGTCTAAGTCTGCTGCGGGGATAGAGTCTCTAAGCCAGTCCTCCTCTTTCCAGAGTCAGTTTACAGGGAGGATGGAACTTCACGGCGATTCTCAGCAAGTTGCTCAGTACTTAGATGCCCACCAGGGTTGGTTTTGCCGCTGCGCGCAGCCGATGAAAGTAGAGCCTTTGGGTGAGAATGGCTATGCATTGTCTGTGGGCCGTTATGGCTCTTTGGGCTACGAGCTGGAGCCAAGAATTGGGTTGATCCTCCTACCTGGGGAGCAAGGGGTGTACCGGATCCAAACAATTTCAGTGCCAGGGTGTGAAGCTCAAAACTATCAGGTTGATTTTCAGGCGGCCCTCCAACTGGTGGATTCAACCACCTGTGATCTTCTTACTCCCAGCACCCCACCTGAATTGACCTGCGTTGAGTGGTATTTAAATCTTGGGGTAACGATTCAATTTCCCCGGTTTATTTATAAATTGCCCCAGCGTTTGATTCAGCAGACAGGAGACCGCCTGCTGCTGCAGATTGTCCGCCAGGTCTCCCAGCGATTGACCACCCGAGTTCAGGATGACTTTCATGCCAATCTTGGCAAGCAGCCATTCCCTCAGCCCAGATAGCTTGACGGCAGAATGATTTAAATTATTGGTAGGAGTCCCGCTAATTCCTAAATAAAGCTGCGTGGGGGAATTTGATGGAAACGACTGTTGATCTTGCCGCCCAAACTTCTGTTTCTCAAAAGGTTCCAGTGGTTCAGACCTGGGGACTTAAAAAGGTTTATCGAACGGGTTTTTGGCTCAACCAGAGAGTGACGCCGCTGCAGGATTGCTCGTTGACCGTTTTGCCAGGGGAAACCTTTGGTCTCTTAGGCCCCAATGGGGCGGGTAAAACAACGCTGCTTAAATGTTTGCTGGGAATTGTGCGTCCCACCGCTGGCCGGGGGGTTGTCTTGAGTCAACCCTTGGGAAATCGTGCCGTAAAACAGCACCTGGGATATCTGCCCGAAAATCCCTATTTCTACGACTATTTAACTGGGTGGGAGTTTTTACAATTTACCGCTGGACTGTTTCAAATTCCTGCTCACCTTCAGCGGCAGCGAATTCCTCAGCTTTTAGACCGCGTGGGATTGTCGCCCTCAGCCGCCCGTAAACAGCAACTGCGTCAGTATTCTAAGGGAATGCTGCAGCGCCTGGGGATGGCCCAAGCCTTAATCAACGACCCGGATCTGGTGTTTCTAGATGAACCGATGTCCGGTTTGGACCCCAGCGGTCGCCACCAAATTCGGGAGATCATTCTCTGCTTAAAGCAACAGGGAAAAACCATTTTCTTTAACAGTCATGTTTTAGCGGATGTAGAAGCAATCTGCGATCGCGTGGCCATTCTGGCCCAGGGAGAATTAATCTGCCAAGGTTCTCTTGATCAACTCCTGGGGACAACTGCCCATTATCAGGTTCAGGGCCGGGGAGGCAGGCCAGAAACATTAAAGCAATGGATTCCAGAGCTGGCCTACCAGGGAGGAACCTGGCAGGGTCAACTTCAAGGGGATCCGCAAGCCTTTATGGCTCAATTGAGTCAGATGGAAGCCCAGCTGATCAGCCTCAACCTGGGTCGCCAATCCCTGGAGGCGTTTTTCCTGCAGCAAATCGAGTTGCGGAGGCTTTCTAGCAGTCGTTAAACCATAATCTTGGCGACATCACACCTTTGCCGGATGCTCTTGGGGATAGCAGCCTGTATGTCTGGAGAGGCTGATTATTAGTTAGGGAAAGACGATGGCTGATATTATCGAGACTGCGGCGAATGCGGGGTCATTTAAGACGCTGATCAAGGCTGTTGAGGCTGCCGGGCTGATGGACCTGCTCAAGAGTGCCGGACCTTTGACTGTCTTTGCCCCAGTGGATGCTGCCTTTGAGAGCTTGCCGGAGGGAACTTTAGACGCCCTGATGCAAGAGACGCCCAAGCTCAAAAAAATCATCGCTTACCATGTCGCCTTTGGTGATGTCAGGAAAGATAATCTGGTGGAGCTAGAGGAGATCAAAACCGTTGAAGGCTCGATTATTGCCGTTGACACCTCCAAGGGATATCAAGTCAATCAAGCCAATATCGTCACCCCTGACATTTTGACTGACAATGGGGTGATTCATGTGATTGACTCGATTTTGATGCCCGCGATCATGACCGGGACCTAGTACAGAGGGCTAGTGAGATCCGGCTGAGGGGCCTAAAATGCAGCCTTTACGGGGCGGCAGGCTCAAACGCAGTTGGGTTGAGTCAGCTTGATGAGGCGATTCCATCTCTCCAGAACCATAGAGAAGCTGTAGAGATTGTGAGGGCCAATCCTCAGGGGTGGTTAAAGTGGCTGTTGCTGAAGTTGTGGCCACATTCACAGCCACTATTACTGTCTCAGCGCCTAAGCTGCGGGCAAAAATGTAAAGCCCGCCCTGGGCGTACAGAACCTGATAATTACCAGTCCTCAGGGCTGGATAAGCATGACGCAGTTGAATCAGTTGCCGATGGCAGGTTAGGGTTTGTTGGTTCCACTCAGCTTCTAGGGGAAACCCCCGCCGGGAATCAGGGTCCAGGGCACCTGGCAGTTCAACTTCATCTCCATAGTAAATACTGGGTGCCCCAGGAAAGGTAAGCAGCAGCAGGGTTGCCAGCTCTACACTGGCATGATCCCCCCCAGCGATCGTAAATAAGCGGGCGGTGTCATGGCTGGCCAACAGATTGAGTTGGGTTAATTGAATTTCCCAAGGATATAGCTCCAGGAGATCTTGAATTTTTTGAGCATACTCCTGGGCAAATAAAGGTGGGTAGGGCTGATAATCCCGGCCCTGAACTTGGGAAATATCAACCCGATCGCCAGCAGCAAAAGCAATAGTCGGTCCAGCAAATAAATAGTTCATCACCCCATCGAACTGGGTTCCATCTAGCCACTGGCGAGAGTCTCCCCAGACTTCACCGACAATGTAAGCCTCGGGATTGATTGCTTTGATGCGATCGCGAAACTCCTGCCAAAACCCGGCGGTTTGGATTTCAAAAGGGACATCTAAGCGCCAGCCATCAATGCCTTGCTTAACCCAGTACTCGCCAATCTCCATCAAGTACTCCCGGACTTCTGGGTTGTCGTGGTTAAAGACCGGCAAAGCCCGATTGCCTGCCCAGCTGAGATAGTTGGCCGGGCGATCGCCGTCGTAGGCAGATAAAGGCCAATCTTGAATCTGAAACCAGTCTACCCAGGGAGAATAGGGGCCATTTTCGAGGATGTCGTGGAAAAAGAAAAAGCCCCGACTGGCGTGGTTAAAGACCCCATCCAAAACTACTTTCATATTTCGTGCGTGGGCGGCTTCCAGCAAGGCCATAAAGGCGGGTGTGCCCCCCAGCAGCGGATCAACCTGGTAGTAGTCGTGGGTATGGTAGCGGTGATTGCTAGCGGACTGAAAGATCGGGGTAAAGTAAATCGCATTAATCCCTAAACCTTGGAGATAGTCCAGTTGCTCCAGGACTCCCCAGAGATCGCCGCCTTTATAGCCCTGTAGGGTGGGGACGGCTTCCCAGGCTTCCCAAGCCGTAGACCCGCCCAATCGCTTGTGGGAGTGAGTGCTACGGGCAAATCGATCCGGGAAAATTTGGTAAAAAACCGCATGCTTAACCCACTCTGGCGTTTGAATTCCCATCCACAGCCTCAAAAATTCTTCCTTGCCAAGATTATCGGTTCTGGAACTACCCAGGTTCTAACTGAGGGTATACATCCTGATAGGTTCTAGCAGCATCGGCAGCAGCCCATGGAAGTTAAATTATTAGCAGCGCAAGACTGACTCAAAATGAACAAAGTTACCCACGATGGACAGCGCTGGAGCAATGCCAAGGCAGACCAGATTATCCTGGTTGAGCATGACTGGGGTTGGTCAGTGCTTTTTGACCAGGAGGCTAAGTCTATCCGTGCTGTTTTGGATCATGATCTAAATCCAACGATTGAGCATTTTGGCAGCACTGCTATCCCTGAAATTGCCGCAAAGCCGATCATCGACATTATGATCATTCTGCCCCTGACAGCTACTTGGGAGCGGCTGATATCCCCTTTAGAGTCGCTGAACTATGTCTACTGGGCAGAGAACCCTCATCCTGAGCGGATGTTCTTCGTCAAGGGAATGCCTCCCTATGGCCATGGGCGAACTCATCATGTCCATGTTCGTCAGCCAGCGGACGCCAAGCGGGAACTTCTATTTCGTGATTATCTAAAAGCACATCCAGGGGCAGCAAAAAGGTATGAAATGCTCAAGCGATCGCTGGCGGCAACTTACTCGACCGACCGCGAAGCCTACACCAAGGGCAAGGAGGAATTTATCCAGGAAATAACCGCAAAGATTCACGCTGAGCAATTATAACCAGCGAACTTCGTTGCCGGGGGAGGATTGGCAGTAAGCTGTTTTACGGGGTTTATAGGGATTCACCATGGCAACCATTAATGATCATTACCTCAAACTAAAAGCAGGTTATCTGTTCCCGGAAATTGCCCGCCGGGTCAAAACCTTTGCCGAGGCCAATCCAGAAGCCCCAATCATCAAACTGGGGATTGGCGATGTCACAGAACCACTGCCGGAAGCCTGTCGCACTGCCATGATCACAGCCGTCAAGGAAATGGGCGATCGCGACACCTTCAAAGGCTACGGTCCAGAGCAGGGTTATTCTTGGCTGCGTGAGAAAATTGCTACTCAAGATTTTCAAGCCCGAGGCTGCCAGATTGAGCCAGATGAGATTTTTATTTCCGATGGCTCTAAGTGTGATACAGGCAACATCCTGGATATTTTTGGTAAAGACAACAGGATCGCGGTGACGGATCCGGTCTATCCGGTGTATGTCGATACCAATGTGATGGCCGGTCATACTGGCCCAGCGACGGATAAAGGCTACGAGGGCCTAACGTATCTGCCCATCACCGCCCAAAATAACTTTACTGCCGAGATTCCGGCGCAGAAAGTTGATTTAATTTATCTGTGCTTTCCCAACAATCCCACCGGGGCAACGGCCAGCAAAGCTCACCTGCAAGCCTGGGTTGACTACGCCAAAGCCCAGGGGTCAATTATTTTCTTTGATGCGGCCTACGAAGCCTTTATTCGAGATCCTGAGCTACCCCATTCTATTTATGAGCTAGAGGGGGCCCGCGACTGCGCGATCGAGTTTCGCTCGTTTTCAAAGAACGCTGGGTTTACCGGCACCCGCTGTGCCTTTACGGTTGTGCCCAAGTCCCTCAAGGCAAAGGCAGCAGATGGCTCAGCGGTGGACCTGTGGCAGCTGTGGAATCGCCGCCAATCGACCAAGTTCAATGGCGTCTCCTACATGATCCAGAGGGGGGCAGAGGCGGTTTATTCCCAGGCCGGTCAGGCCCAGACCAAGCAGTTGGTCAACTTTTATTTAGAGAATGCCCAGATTATTCGCCAGCAATTAACCGCCGCTGGACTGGCGGTTTATGGGGGGGTGAATGCTCCCTACGTTTGGGTGCAAACCCCGGCAGGTTTGTCTAGCTGGGAGTTCTTTGATAAGTTGCTGCAGACGGCAAATGTGGTTGGCACCCCTGGTTCTGGGTTTGGGGCTGCTGGCGAAGGCTACTTCCGGATTTCGGCTTTCAACAGCCGCGAAAACGTTCAAGAGGCGATGCAGCGGATCACAAAAATCAAGGTGTAAGCCCTTGGCAAGGGGTTGCCTCGGAATTGTTCTTGAAATCCCAGGCGAACATTAAAAGTCCACTTTGGCTGGTTAGGCCAGAGGCAACCCTAAGCTGCTGGGTAAGACTCGCAGCAGTGAGAAAACTCCGAAGCCAACTAGTAAAGCCCCACTGGCAGGCGTAATCCAACCAGACCAGCGCCGCAGTTCTAAAAACTTTTTCAATGTGGCGGTAAACGTGCCAGCTAGAATCAACGGGGTGACATAGCCAACAGTGTAGGCCAGAAGTAGCCCCCCACCCACCAACGGATCTTGGGTATTGGCAACCCAGGCTAGCAAGGTGGCCAGTACCGGGGTGCTACAGGGGGACGCTACCAGCCCAAAGGTCAGTCCCAGGGCAAAGGGCTTTACCCCCTGGGGAAGCTTCTGGGTAACTTCTTCTAGTCCAGGCAAGGCAGGAAATGGCAGGGGAAGGGCCTGAAGTAAATTGAGCCCCATGGCGATCGCAACTAAACTAATCGCCACCGATAGACCGATGCCAATCTGACCATAGATCCGACCCACCCCTGCTGCCAAAATTCCTAGGCCTGCCAAGGTTGTGGCTAAACCCAGGGCAAACCAGAGAGATTGGCCAGCGGCTCGCCAGCGATTTTGGGCTTCGTAGCCCCCAATATAGCCAACGGTGATGGGGAGCATTGATAGGGTACAGGGGGTGAGGCTGGTCAATAACCCCGCTGTAAAGATTACCCCCAGACTTAAAAGTGTCAAATGGTTTAACTGGTTTGCCACCAAGGCATCCGCAAACTGGTCTAACTGGTATAAATAGGTTTGA
>JBGTDP010000155.1:0-2114 GCA_041748255.1 Thermosynechococcaceae cyanobacterium
GCCTCAGTACCGCGATCGCCACCGATCAGCCCTGGCACAAGCTGATTCACTCCGGCAACTTCAAGGGCATGGATATTAAGTTTCAAACCACACAGGTTGAGCAGCCCAAACTAGCTCAGAGTGCTGGCGAAAATGGCGTTGGGACTTTGGTGGCTAACAATCATCAAGCCACCCAGACTCACTCAGATCAAGCCTCTCAGACCCACCATATGGTTGTCCGCCGCCCGGACATTCTGACTGCAGGACCATTGCCCCCCAATCCGATTGCCTGGCTAAACTCCGAGAAAATGACCGATCTGTTGAGGGAGTGGTCCCAAGCCTATGACTATGTGTTGATCGACACGCCCCCAGTTATTGGGATAGCAGATGCCCAGAGTCTGGCGACTAAAGTGGATGGAACCATTTTAGTTGTGGGTATGGCCCAGTCCACCCGGGCTGCAGTTAGCCGGGCAATGGAAATTCTGGCTGGTACCCGTTGTCATATACCAGGTGTCGTGGTTAATTTACTTGACCGAGATCAAAAAGGATATGCATACGGCGCTGACTATGCCTCGTATTATGGTCGGTAGTGCCTGAAATGTTGCATCAACTGAATGAATTACCACGGTCAAACGGAATTAGTTATTGAGGCCGGTCGCACCGAGCGGCAATACTGGAAAGATATATGGCGATACCGGGAGCTGTTTTACTTCCTGGCCTGGCGAGATATCCTAGTTCGCTATAAGCAAACTGTTATCGGTATTGCCTGGGCGCTGATTCGGCCTTTTTTAACCATGGTGGTTTTTACAATAGTTTTTGGCACCATTGCCAAGTTACCAACTGAGGGAAATGCTCCCTATCCAATCCTGGTGTTTTCAGCTATGCTCCCCTGGCAGTTTTTTGGCAGTGCCCTCTCAGAGTGCAGCAATAGCCTGGTTGCCAATGCCAACTTGATCTCTAAAATCTACTTTCCCCGCTTGATTGTCCCAGCCAGTGCTGTGATCGTTAGCTTTGTAGATTTTTTAATCTCGGGGATAATCTTGCTGGCATTGATGGCCTGGTATAACTTTGTTCCCAGTTGGCGAGTTGTCACCCTGCCCCTGTTTATCTTGATTGCCTTTGCCGCTTCGATGGGGGTGGGCTTATGGTTAGCAGCCCTTACCGTTAAGTACCGAGACTTTCGCTACATTGTGCCGTTCTTAGTCCAATTTGGTCTTTACATCTCGCCGGTTGGCTTTAGCAGCACCGTTGTCCCACCGCAGTGGCGATTACTCTATTCGCTGAATCCAATGGTGGGGGTAATCGATGGCTTCCGTTGGGCCATTTTGGGAGGGGAAGCAAAGATTTACTGGCCTGGTTTCGCCGTCTCTCTAGGATTGGTGGCACTCCTGCTGGTGAGTGGCATCTGGTACTTTCGCAAAACCGAGCGCACCTTTGCCGATATAATCTAAGCCCTTGATCTAGCTGTTTCCGAAATGGTAACTGATCCGTTGCAGGGGGTAAAAAGTTTTATTCTGAAGCTAGTGAAAGAACACAGGAGACTCGCTGGGCAGTCCGGGTGGGCTGCCTTTTTTATTCGGCACTTGATAAAAATAGGCTTGACAGTCGGGGGAAGAGAGCTGCTAAGATATTCAAGCTTGATGTAAATCATTCAGATTGGGGCGTGGCCAAGTGGTAAGGCAGCGGGTTTTGGTCCCGCCATTCGGAGGTTCGAATCCTTCCGCCCCAGTTTAGGTTGTTAGTTGTCCCTCTAGCCTATGAAATCTTTATAGGGTTCTTTTAGACACTCATGCAACCCAATCCTCAACGAAACAATCATTAGGTGCATGAGTGCAATCCCTCAGACCCTTGCCCTTGATTTTGATGGCCTCCTTTGTGATGGTCTGAGAGAGTATTTCCAGTCAGCCTGGCGCACCTATCGTCAGTTGTGGCCAACCTCCAACTCAACACCGCCTGATGATTTGGCTCAAACGTTTTATCGCCTGCGACCGGTAATTGAAACCGGTTGGGAAATGCCAGTTTTACTGCGAGCCATTCTCAAGGGGTTTCCAGCCGCAGATATTTTAGAGAATTGGCCTGGGATTCGGGAAAGAGTGGTTGCTGAAGAGGACCTGAGCTCAAAAGATCTCGGGACG
>JBGTDP010000156.1:0-3802 GCA_041748255.1 Thermosynechococcaceae cyanobacterium
AGGAAAAAACGGGCTAGTCACAATAGACTAACCCGCTAGTTTGGGAACGCGACAATAAAACTAGTTGTGCACAACCAGCTTGACGTTGGCATTTTGCAGACCGGGCCGCTTGACTTCAGCCAAGGTCTTGTTAATGGCATATTTTTGATTGATTGAGTTGATCAGCTCAGTTTGGTTGTGCTTTTTGGCAACGCCCCAGAGATCAGCAATCAAATCAAAAGAACCATCAGAGTTGCGAGACCAGCCAAGGTCGTATTCGCCTTCGAGGACAGCAACTAAATCAGCGCGAACTCGCTGGCCGTTGTAGCCACGGACATCGGCCTCTGACTTGACGCTGATACCTAGATCGCGCAGGGAAGCCTTAAGAATTTCAGCTTCCGTGATCTTGGTGCGGAGAGTGCTAAAGTGAGACATTCAGATTTTCCTCCATTAAGAAGTTGAGAAAAACAACGTTTTTTTGAACTTACTGAAACCGCAGGTTTTGCTAAGCAAGGTACTGCGGAATCATCGTACAACTAGCATTTTGCTAGCCTTTCCTCCTGTTGAGAGCAGGAGAAAGCTTTTAGAACTCAAGTCGCTGGTACTCTGCGACTGAGGCGGCAGCAGGCCGAGCCCGTTGTCTAGCCCAATCGCGCAGGGCTGTGACTTGCTCGGTCATCGTCTTGGAGAGCGGCAATGTCGCTCGACTGGCTGCAATAATGTCAAGCTGGGTAAACTCGCGACCTTGGGCAAAGGCTTCGTACATCGCCGCAATGATCGCTTGCTCAATTTCGGCACCGGAAAAGCCATCACAGACATTGACCAACTGGTCGATGTCAAAGCGCTCAATCTCAGAGCGGCGCTTGGAGAGGTGAATCTTAAAGATCTGCCGCCGCTCCTCGGCATTGGGCAGATCCACAAAGAAGATTTCATCAAAGCGGCCCTTACGAAGAAATTCTCCTGGTAGCCGTTCCACCCGGTTGGCCGTGGCCATCACAAACACCGGGGAAGTTTTGTCCTGCATCCAGGTCAGAAAGGAACCAAAAATCCGGCTAGAGGTGCCGCCATCAGAATCTGAGGAACCAGCGCCTCCGGCAAAGGCTTTATCCATTTCGTCAATAAATAGAATTGCCGGAGAAATCGACTCAGCGGTTTTCAAGGCATTGCGCAGGTTGGCTTCTGAGCGACCCACCATAGAGCCATCGTAGACCCGACCCATGTCCAGGCGCAGCAGGGGCAGTCCCCACAACCGGGAGGTGGTTTTGGCAATTAAAGATTTGCCACAGCCGGGAACGCCTAAAATCAGCATTCCTTTAGGCTGCGGGAGACCGTACTCCCGAGCTCTTTCGGTAAAGGCATCAGAGCGTTGCTGCAACCAGCGCTTTAACTCTTCTAGGCCCCCAATCGAATCAATAGTTTCATCAACCTCAATGTACTCCAGGATGCCATTGCGGCGGATCAGTTGCTTCTTCTCAGATAGGACAATCTCAACCTCGGCTTCGGTCAGGCGACCGGCAGTCACCTTGGCTTTGCGATAGACTTTTTCGGCTTCGTCCTGGGTCAAGCCCAAAGCGGCTTTAAGCAGCTTCTCTCGACCTTCAGTGGTGACGCGACGGGCACGAAGCTGTTCTAGCTGGGCTGAGAGGACTTGGTCCAGTTCGGTCATGTTGGGCAGCGGATAGTCAAGAACCGCCACTTCTTTTTCTAGCTCAATTGGGATCTGCTGCACTGGAGACATCAGCACAATGGCTTTTTGAGTCCCCTTAAAGCTGGCGATCGCATCGCGCATCCAACGCGTAATCGGCGGCGAGTCAATAAACGGGTGCAAATCCTTGAAAACGTAAATGCCTGGCTCCCGTTGCCGGATCACCCACTCAATTGCGGCCTCAGGAGAAACAGTATTGTGTTGCGTCAAGCTCCGGGGTTGCCCATACTCAACAATCCCGTGGGTCACAGTCCAAATAAAGACCCGCCGTTGCGGTTTCAGTTGGGCAATCGTAGCGATCGCCTGCTCAGCGCGCTCTTCCTCAGGAGTCTGAAGGTAAATCAAAGGATATTGAGCTTGGATTAGAACGCTGAGCTCTTCTTTCATAACCTTTGCCTGTAGGTGCCTGTAGGAGGGTTAGCGAAGGACGGACGATCTAGACACAAAATTAACTGAAAAGACTCTTTTTTAGGAGCTGACGCCAGCTGGAACTCGCTCTTGGGTATTTACTGGTACAGGTAGAGCTTCTTCACTAACCACGCTGGGTTGATCTTGGAGGGCAATCATTTCCCCAGACCGAAGCACCACTGAACTCGTACAGGCCGGACAAGAATAAACTTGGTGGGTAGACCCTTGACCAGAGGCTTCAACTTCTTCAACCACATCCGGGTGATCTAAGTAAAAGTCAATGGCTCGCTCGGCGATCACAGACATGGGTTCCGCATCGACTGCGCCGCGAATCTTAAGCTGACGGTGCAGTTCGGGTGGGAGATATAACGTGACTTGCTGCTTGTCTTGCATAGAACCTTAAATATTTACCCGGGTATGCCTGCTAGATTACTTGCTTCTATTTCTATCTGTCAAGACAGCAAGCTGTCAAGACGTCAGTTTTGTTACATTGATTTACAATTCGTTCAATCATCCTAGCTCTGAATAGCTACTGGCCTGGGGAATTTTTGCGATTTGTTGTTTATTGGGGCCGGAGGTAGAGAAAAAGTAAAATGAGTTTAAGTTTTTCAACCCCCAGTTTTTCTGGTTAGTCGCCTATCGAAACCATTTACGGAAACCTCCAAGGACTCAAGCCCAGCCAGCTTAAGCAACTCCGACGGCTTTACCATCAGCGTCTACCCGGCGATCGCTTGGCTACGCCCGAGTTTGCCCAGCGGCTAGCAGCCATCAGCACTGAAATTAATCAGCCGGTTTGCAGCTACATCAACCGGCGGGGGCAAGTGATTCGAGTTGGCGTCGGGTCTCCCCAGCAGACCCAGATCCCGCCCTTGGAGCTGCCGCGCTACGGGGCTGAGCGCCTGAGTGGGATTCGCTGCCTGGCCACTAAACTTAAGCCTGTCCCCCCCAGTGAGTCTTCCCTCACAGCAATGGCCCTGCAACGGCTTGATGCCCTAGCAGTTTTAACCTTAACGGGGGGTGGATTTGAACGGCGCGGCGGCGGGGCCACAGGCTATATCAAGGAAGTCTACCTCTCCCATCTGGTCCCTCACCCGGAAGTGCCCTGGACTGTGTCACCGCCATTGAGTCTGGATCTGCTGACAAAGCAGGATTTTCTAGAACTGGTGGCCCAGCTAGAAACCGAGTTTCAACGCTCCCTTGCCGACAGCGGGGCTACCCAGGGCAACTTGGATCAAGTCCTGCTGGTGGGACTGCTCACCCATCGCCTCTCAGCCCAACGATTTCAAGATGGTTTAGCGGAGCTTACCCTGCTGGTGGAGAGTGCTGGGGGCAATGTAGTCGAAATTCTCAAGCAAAAGCGATCGCAGCCCCACCCTCAAACTGTTGTCGGACAGGGGAAAGTTCAAGAAATTGCCCTGCGGGCCCAGACCTTGGGCGCTAACCTGATTGTTTTTGACCGCGATCTCTCCCCAGCCCAAGTGCGGAACTTAGAAATCCAGATTGGGATTCGGGTGGTTGATCGCACGGAGGTGATTCTAGATATCTTTGCCCAGCGGGCCCAGTCCCAAGCCGGGAAGCTACAGGTGGAATTGGCCCAGCTAGGATACCGACTGCCGCGACTTACGGGTCGCGGGCAAGCCATGTCTCGTTTGGGCGGTGGCATTGGCACCCGAGGACCCGGTGAAACCAAGTTAGAAACTGAGCGGCGGG